>CAIMPQ010000076.1 GCA_903843315.1 uncultured beta proteobacterium | reverse complement strand
CCTTCGGCTTGAAGGGTAATTGGCTTAGCTATAAAATCCCCGAGCTGCGCTAAGAATTGATTCTCTTCCTCCAGGAATAAATCGATCACATCTGGTGCTGCCACTATTCTGAATTCTCGGGGGTTAAATTGGCGATGTTCACGCACGATTTCTCGCAAGATTTCGTAGCAAATCGTTTGGGCAGTTTTGATCTCGCCTTTACCCATGCAGGTAGCACAGGGTTCGCAGGTGATATGGGCTAAGGATTCACGTGTGCGCTTGCGAGTCATTTCCACCAAACCTAAGGCAGAAAAATCACTTAAGGAAGTACGGGCGTGATCGCGTTCTAAGTTACGCTTAAGTTCATGCAAAACCGCTTCTTGATGGTCTTTGCCAATCATGTCAATAAAGTCAATGATGATGATGCCGCCTAGATTGCGTAAGCGGAGTTGACGCGCAATGGCTTGAGCTGCTTCTAAATTGGTTTTAAAAACGGTGTCATCTAAATTGCGCGCACCAACATAACTACCCGTGTTGACATCAATCGTGGTCATTGATTCGGTCTGGTCAATCATGAGGTAACCACCCGACTTCAAATCCACGCGACGGCCTAATGCTTTGTTAATCTCTGCATCAACATCAAATAGATCAAAGAGGGCACGTTCACCACGGTGTAGGGTGAGCTTGCCTAATAGATTGGGCATATACAGATTGGTGAAGGCTTTGAGTTTTTCAAAATTCTCAGCAGAGTCCACACGTATTTGGGTAGTTTCTTCACCCGCAACATCACGCAAGACTCGCTCGGCAAGACTTAGGTCTTGATAGAGTAGGCTTGGGGCTGCTTTTTGTTTCATAGCTTCGTGGATGTTTTCCCAAGTAGTGCGCAGGTAGCGCATATCGTGTTGCAATTCGGTATCACTTGCATCTTGTGCGCTAGTACGAACAATGATCCCGCCTTTTTCATCTTCGGCCATGAGGCCAGTAAGACGGGCTTTGATTGCTTCACGTTCTTCTGGCTGATCAATTCTTTGGGATACCCCAATATATTTTTCAGTCGCCGTGTCGCTTCCTGCAGGCGGAAGGTATACCAAATTACGTCCAGCAATACTGAGTTGGGTTGTTAAACGTGCACCCTTAGTTCCAAGGGGATCTTTCAATACTTGTACTAGAATTGTTTGGCCCTCAAATAGCAATTTTTCAATTTGAGCCTGGGGATTATTTTGGGTAATGTCGGCGACATGCATAAAGGCAGTACGCTCAAGGCCGACTTCAATAAAGGCCGATTGCATGCCAGGCAAAACACGTACTACTTTGGCGAGATAGATATTACCTACGATACCCCGTTGACGAGTGCGCTCAATTTGCAGCTCTTGGACTGCACCCTGTTGAATTAATGCAACTCTAGTTTCTTGAGGGGTGATATTGATGAGGATTTCTTCATTCATATGCGTGTCACTTGGGCGCGATCAAGAAGTTGAGTTGTTTCATAAATAGGTAAGCCCATGATACCGCTATAGCTACCGGTAATGGAGGGAATGAAGGCGCCGCCAAGACCTTGGATGCCATAAGCCCCTGCTTTACCAAAGGGTTCCCCGCTGGCTATATAGGTGTCAATCTGCTTCGGAGTTAAGTTGGCAAATTGGACTTTTGAAACCTGCACAAGGCAAAGTGGTTTTTCTGTTGGGGTAATGGTCATGGCAACTGCAGTGAGTACTTCATGGACTTTGCCACTCAGCATTGTCAAAATTCGAGCAGCATCAAGTGCATCTATTGGCTTGCCCAAAATTTCACCATCAATCTGCTTGGGTAAGCTGACGGTAGTATCGGCACATAAGATAGGAGCCCAGGCCAATTGATTCTGTTGCCAGCGCTTTAGAGCGGCAGTGCTTTTGGCTAAGGTAACGCGCTCAACATAGGCGCGCGCCTGTTCTTGTGGAAGTGGAATTTCGATACTTTCACTATCCTCACCAGGTAATGGTGCCAGCATTTCAAAGCACACCCCCATTTGCATGAGGATCTCTTGACGCCGAGGACTTTGCGAGGCGAGGTAAATAAAAGAATTCAAAGTATTACTCACGATGGTAAGGGTGTCCTTGGAGAATCGTCCATGCACGGTAGAGTTGCTCGACCAGTAGAACCCTAGCCATTGCATGGGGTAGGGTGAGGCTGGAAAGTCGCCAGAGGGCTTGCGCATTGGTCTTGAGACTGGGATCTAAACCATCCGCACCACCAATTAAAAAAGTAATGTCAAAACCTTCCTGGCGCCAAGAGGCTAGTTGTGTTGCAAGGTTTTGAGTAGTCTGATCTTTACCGCGTTCATCTAAAGCAATCACCCTTGATCCCTTAGGAATGGCTGCTGCTATTTTGACAGCTTCTTTAGCTGGTGTGAGATCAGGCTTAATTTCTTTGATTTCAATACTGCAGTCTGCCGGCATGCGTTTGATGTAATCATGGGTAGCCGTAGCAACCCACTCTGGCATTTTGTGTCCAACTGAAACAATCGTTAAGCGCATTGGTAATCGCTAGGAATAAATGCCGAAGGGAATTTACTCGTCGTCTTCGGAATCGCTGGCTTTTACGAGACCTTTGCTGCCAGCCAATTTAACGCGTACGGGCTTAGCACCCCACATCCCTTCTAATTGGTAGTAAGAGCGGAGCATGGGTTGCAGGATGTGAACCACGATATCACCACAATCTACCAATACCCATTCACCAGTCTCTAATCCTTCAATCGAAATAACTTCACCACCTTTGGCATTGACGTCTTCTTTGACGGACATCGCAAGGGAACGGGTTTGACGATTGCTAGAACCGGTAGCAATAATCACGCGATCAAAGAGTTCACTAAGCTTGGTAGTGTCATATACGCGAATGTCTTGCGCTTTAACATCTTCTAGGGCATCAATAATGACGCGTTGTAATTTACGTAAGTCCATGGTTTCTCGATAATATTTTCTAGTAATTTAGAGTGATCTTAGCTTGATTACTAATACAAGCCCAGATTTGTAATGATTTGCAGGGTATGGGAAGGAATTTGCTCGGAGGCAACCAGACTCCGGGCGGAAGTTTTTAAGCGATTGCGTAGCTCAGTTGATGAAAGATCTACGGATAAGCCCTCATCAATATAGATGAGGCCGGCTGGCGTATTTTCAAGAGCAACTGGCTCTTGAATTTGATGGGATGCGAGCAATTCTTTAATTTCAGGGCTCATTTCAGAGTTCAGATCGTAATTTGGTCGACTGGCTACTGCAAAGTTGATGTATTGAAATAAATCGCGCCAAGAGTTCCAACTGGGAAGATGTATGAGGGAATCTGCCCCCACTAACCAAATCAAACTCGCTTCATGGCCAAAACGTTCTCTGAGGGATTTAGCGGTATCAATGCTATAGCTTGGCCCAGCACGATTAATCTCAATGCGATCAATTCCAATTTTCGTAGGGATTTGAAGGTATAAAAAGGCTTTGGCCAAATCCATACCAGCTGCCTCAGTTAACTGAAAACGAATTTCTGCTGGAGTGATGTCAGAACCTTTTTGCCATGGTTCACCACTGGGAATGAGAAGTAGCTCATCTAAATGCAATATTTTTGCAAAATGACTGGCTAGTTTTAAGTGGCCTACATGAGGTGGATCAAACGTTCCCCCTAAGATGCCGATTTTCTTTAGAGCGCTCAAGCTAACCAATCGCGGGGTTTGAGATAGTAGTCATATAACTTGGCTTCAGGGGTCCCAGGCTTTGGCTGCCAGTTGTACCACCACTGCACTACTGGTGGCATCGACATTAAGATAGATTCAGTACGTCCACCAGAATGCAGGCCAAAAATAGTGCCGCGATCAAAGATGAGGTTGTATTCGACATAGCGACCCCGACGATATTCTTGGAAAGCTTTTTCTTCAGGTGTGAAAGTATCCTGATAGCGGCGTTGCACGATTGGCAGATAGGCATTGATAAAGGCGTCACCGACAGCGCGGGTCATGGCAAAACTCTTTTCAAATCCCAGATCGTTAAAGTCATCAAAGAAAACGCCACCAATACCTCGTGGTTCTTCACGATGCTTGAGGTAGAAATATTCATCGCACCATTTTTTAAAGCGAGGGTAGAGCTCTTCACCAAAGGGGTCTAAGGCGTCTTTAGCAGTTTGATGGAAATGGGTACAGTCTTCATCTACGCCGTAATAGGGCGTGAGGTCAAAGCCGCCACCAAACCACCAAACGGGTTCTTTATCGGGTGCTTGCGCAATAAAGCAACGCACATTCATATGGGTAGTGGGAACTTTAGGATTATTTGGGTGGAAAACTAGGGAAACACCCATGGCCTCAAAACTACGTCCCGCAACTTCAGGGCGATGATGTGAGGCTGAGGGCGGCATCTGATCGCCACGAACGTGGGAAAAACCAACCCCACCTTTTTCTAAAATATTGCCACTATCAAGTATGCAGGTGCGCCCGTATCCTTTGAGTTTGCTATCTTCCGGCTTGCTCCATTCATCAACAACAAAGGCTTTACCATCTAGCGCACTCATGGCAGTAGTGATGCGGTCTTGCAAGCCTAAAAAATAGTCTTTAAGGGCTGCTACATCAATTTGAGTATGTTGTGCTGACAAGGGATGACTTTACGTTATTGATCTGGATTTATTTAATAGCGCGGTAGCCGATATCTTTGCGATATTGCATGCCATTAAACTGAATTTTGCTAATCGCCTCGTAAGCTTTTTGTTGGGCTCCACGAACAGTATCTGCAAGACCTACAACACACATGACGCGACCGCCAGAAGTCACTACTTTGCCATCTTGTAATTTAGTACCGGCGTGAAAAGTAATTTGATCTTCGGTATCAGCCGGAATACCCGTAATCACATCGCCATTACGAGGAGTATCGGGATAATTATGAGCAGCTAGTACGACACCTAAAGCAGTCCGGCGATCCCAGTCAAGCTCTATTTCATTCAGCTTACCGTCCACTGCATGATCTAGGGCATTCACAAGATCGCTGCGTAAGCGTGCCATGATGGGTTGGGTTTCAGGGTCGCCCATGCGGCAATTAAATTCCAAGGTTTTAATCTTGCCATCCGGTGCAATCATCAGACCGGCATACAAGAATCCTGTATAGGGAATACCGTCAGCTTCCATTCCTCTCACTGTAGGCATGATGACTTCGCGTAATGCCCTCGCATGGATTTCTGGAGTCACTACTGGGGCAGGAGAGTAGGCACCCATACCACCAGTATTCGGACCTTGATCGGCATCGAGTAAACGTTTGTGATCTTGGCTAGTCGCTAAGGCAAGTACATTTTTTCCATCAACGAGCACAATAAAACTCGCCTCTTCACCAGTTAGGAATTCTTCAATTACCACCCGTGCACCAGCATTACCTAATTTGTTATCCGCCAACATCATGTCAACAGCACCATGGGCTTCCTCTAGACTCATAGCGACGACAACGCCTTTACCAGCAGCTAGGCCATCGGCTTTAATCACAATAGGGGCGCCTTTAGCGTCAATATAGGCGTGAGCCTCTAAGGCATTGGAGAAAGTTTGGTAGTCCGCGGTAGGAATCCCATGACGTTTCATAAACGCTTTAGAAAAGTCTTTTGAAGATTCCAACTGGGCAGCCAGTTGTGTAGGGCCAAAAATACGTAAACCATTGTTGCGAAACACATCGACAATGCCAGCCGCCAATGGTGCCTCTGGACCAACGACGGTGAGATGAATCTTTTCACGCTTAGCGAAGTCAGCCAGATCTTGCAAGTCAGATATCGGCAGATTCTCAATTCCAGCAGCTG
>CAIMPQ010000075.1 GCA_903843315.1 uncultured beta proteobacterium | reverse complement strand
TAGAACAATCATTAGGAAAATACAAAGTATTTAACTCTGCCTACGATATTGAGATTGAGGCTAAAAAGAGTATTCGTCCAGCCCAACTTGCTATTTACCAACAAGAACTAAGCGAGCAAGTCGCAAAGCTCAATCTTCCTTGGGGGAAATTAACAAGGTCTTACCAAAATATCTTCAATACAAAGACACTTAAAAAATGGGAGACCACTCAGACCGAGGGCCCAATAGATCGACGTTATCTCACTCGCATTGCAACCGCGCCACTTGATCCCATTTTGTATAAGCACCTCTCTCAGAAGATAGAGGCATTAGGCAGCGTTACGCTGTTAATCGACTGCTCTGGCTCAATGAAGGATCAAAGACTGAAGATTGCTACTTGTGTAGATTCACTTGTCAGAATATTGGAGCAGGCACATATTAAAACTGAAGTGCTTGGGTATAGTACGAGTACTTGGCAAGGTGGAAGACCTTTTAAGGAATGGCGTAGAGGTGGGCAAATTCCCAATCCGGGTAGATTAAATGAGCGCGCTCACTGGATCTTCAAAGATTTCCAAACCAACTGGCGCAAGGCAAGGCCTGGTATTGCTGCACTACTGAGGCCAGAAATCTATGCTGAAAGTATCGATGGGGAAGCCCTGCTTTGGGCAGCTCAACGCTTGCAAAAAGAAGGTGGCAATAAAGCCTCTCAAAAAAAACTCATTTTGTTTTCAGATGGCTGCCCGATGGATAGAGCCACTATTGAAGCGAATGGAGAGCATTTTCTTAAGAGCCATCTTATTCAAACAATTGCATGGTGTGAACAACAAGGTCAGTTTGAGTTGTGGGGATGTGGAATTGGGGAAGAGTTAAGGCCCTTCTTTCCAAATCGCTTAAGCTGGAATCAAGAAAGTGAAATTCCTAGTGAATCCATTATTGATTGGGCTAAAGAACTAAAGTTAGCAAGAAACTAGGTTACCAACTCATTAAAGTATTCATGGTGAGCAGTATTTAAAGTAGAAATACGCCATTCAATAGGCTCATCTTGTATGTCAAGCGCCACTCTACGAATATGCAGTACAGGCGAGTCTGGTTTTAACTTTAACCAAGTCGACATTTGTCTACCCGCTAATCCAGCCCGTAATCTTTCATTTGTTTTAACTACAGACTGACCATAACGCATTTGATATAACTGGTAAATACTGCCTTCCCGCTTATCAAATTCGCTGCGTGTAAAGTTTTTGAATCTTTTTTTATCTAAGGTAATGTGGTCAATCATTACACACTGATCTTCCAAATATAAGCGGGTCACGATACGCCAAACGGGAGCGCCTTCCTTCATGCCCAACCTCAAAGACTCTTCCTTACTTGCTTGCGCCACCCCAAAAGAGGCAGTCTCCACGCGAGGATATGTTTTTTTATCGACATCCCAGCGGACGACATGAAAAAAATAATACAGTAGTCGCTTAGCGTCATGTTCAGCAACATAGGTTCCCCTGCCTTGACGGCGGACAACAATTCCTTCCGCAACTAATTCATCTACCGCCTTGCGCAGGGTTCCTATAGATACATCTAACTCTTTGGCTAAATCCTTTTCAGCAGGTAATGCCTGCCCCATCGGATAACGCCCCCTGACCAGATCTGCAGTGATCTTTTGCTTCACTTCTTGATAAGCGGTCAGGGACTTCATAGCTTTGGACTTAAGCAGACTCGTACAGACGGGTCATCACAAACTCACGGTGACCCAAAATCTCCGCTGCTGTTAATTCACCATTGGCAGTTCTCAAAAGAGCATCGAGAAGCTTTTCACCAGCAGAATCTAAGGTCTCCTCACGACGCAAAATACCAGAAACATCTACATCGATGTGCTCAGACATTGTCCGTACTGTTTTTGGATTAGCGCATAACTTAATTACCGGAAGAATGGGGTTGCCAATGACATTACCCTGTCCAGTAGGAAAGAGATGGGCTGTAAAACCAGCCGCTGCGCAAAGCGTCACCATTTCAGCGGCAGCTGAAGAGGAGTCCATAAAATGCAAACCTGGAATAGTTGGGGTTTCGGCCTTATCTAGCACGCCATCCACAACACATTTTTTACCAATCTTCTGGATATTACCAAGAGCCTTCTCTTCGATCGTAGTAAGGCCGCCAGCAATATTGCCTTTGGTAGGCTGCGAATCAGATAAGTCACTGGTTTTGTTTTTCTCAATAACATCTTGATAGTGATCAAACATTGCACGGAATTTCTGCTTAATTTCTGGTGTGCGGCAACGCGCTTCTACCAAATGCTCTCCACCAGTTAACTCCGTTGTTTCACCAAATACCAATGTAGAACCGATTTCGTAAAGCTTATCAAATGCATTGCCAACCGTTGGGTTCGAAGCACAACCAGAGGTAGTATCAGACTCACCACACTTGGTTGATACCCATAACTCTGATAGAGGTGCTGAAACACGTTGCTGTTTTGAAGCGTGTTTCATCATGGAGTAAGCAGCCTTACTAGCACTAGCAATAGTTGCTGTATCGCCATTTCCTTCAATCCAGAATCCCTCTACTGGCTTACCAGAAGCCTTGATTCCATCAACCACAATCTTTGTCCACTGTGGCTCGATACCAATCACTACTACGCCAGCCACATTTGGATTACAACCAGCACCAATCAAGGTTCTGAAGTGAAGCTCTAAGTCTGCGCCAAACTGTAAACGGCCATAGGGGTGAGGAATGGCAATTGTCCCTTTAATATTATTTGCAACCGCTTCACATGCCGCATTGGATAAATCGTCTAAAGGCAAAATGACAACATGGTTACGAATACCCATACGACCATTTTCACGGCGGTAGCCCATAAAAGTTGCTTCTTTTAAATTAATCATTTTCTATCTCTCTTAATATCGTAATAAACACTCGTATCGGTTACCAACGCTTAGTTTTGACATTTTGAACATGGGTATGCTCACCTTTTTTGATGGGGGCAACCACCTTACCGATATCAACTCCATACTTAATAATGGTGTCGCCAGCCTTCATATCTTGCAAGGCAATCTTGTGGCCAATAGGAATATCACTTTCAGATTTGATATTGACAGTGCTATCACCGTCCATTACCCAGCCGATTAAATCAGTACCAGCTTTCACGCCTTCCACCACGACAACGCCAACGACATCTCCTGGTTCATGCACGACAAAATGAATCATTTCTTTCTCCTTATCAATCTTGTTTGACTACTACCCATTCCATGACTGACGAATACCAGTCTGAATTTCTTCTACAACAACATCAGAAACATTTACACCCTCTTTAAATCCTCTAGCTCTTTGCTTAAAACGTCGCTGCCCTGGGACGCGAGTACCAGCATCGGCCGCTAAAATTTTTAAAAATCCCTGCATTTTGCTTGCAAAAACTTGACTGCCAGCAAGGCCTGGATCGATAGTGAGTAATAGCTGCCCAATACGAGGACGATTCCCTTTGGCATCAAAAAATGAGTCGGCCTCATACGAAAATCTGCTACCAGACAAACCTACTACTAACAATTCAATCATTAATGCAAGCAATGCACCTTTATCGCCGCCTAATGGGACCATCAAACCTTTTAAGCCCTCTTGAGGATCTGTTGTAGGTTTTCCATCAATCGTTAATGCCCAACCTTCTGGAATAGATTCCCCCTTCTTTGCAGCAAGTAATAATTTGCCGCGTGCAACTGCGGATAAAGACATATCAATCACTAAGGGATCGCGATTGGCAATTGGAAATGCGGCGGCCAAGGGATTGGTTCCGAACAGCGCCTTGCTTCCACCAACCATTGGCATCGCCGCAGGGGTATTGCCAAATAATAAAGAGATATAACCAGCGCGTGCGGCAGCCTCGGCAAAATGCCCAGCAACACCAAAGTGATGACTATTAGTAACTGCTACAAGTCCTACTCCACTTTTTGAGGCAAGGTTGACCGATAAATCCGTTGCAAAACGGAGAGCCGGGAAAGCAAGGCCATCACAGGCATCAACTAAGGCCGCACAAGTCTTAAAGGGGCGAACTTTAATTTTGGGAGCCAATTCAACACGGCCATTTTTTGCGTGTCCGGCATATTGTGAAACGCGTGCTAAGCCATGTGAAGCTAAGCCATCCAATTCGGCAAGCGCTAAAAATTGCGCTGTTTCAAAAGCTGCTTTTGCTCCAATGCCTCCAGCCTGTAATCCTGCTGATGCCAACTGAACCATCTTGTCGTAGGATAAGTTCATTTCAAACCCCTAAATACCGATTAACTTCATCAGCGATCATTTGACTAACGCGTTCATTACTTTCATAGGTAACTCCGGCAATATGTGGAGTCAGGATGAGGTTCTCAATTCCAGTGAAATGACTTAAATCTTTTGCGGGCTCCGCGGAAAAGACATCGATTGCAGCACCGCCAATACGCCCTGAACGGAGACGATCAGCTAGTGCAATCTCATCCACTATCCCGCCGCGCGCGGTATTAATGAGACAGGCACCCTTTTTCATCTGATCAAGCGTTACCGCATTCAATAAATTCTTTGTTTCAGGTAAATAAGGAAGATGTAAAGTAACTGCGTCGCTTTGCGAAAGTAAATTATTCAATTGCAGCAAGGGAACTGAAAAGCCATCAAGGGCTATAGAATCGCCAGATAACATTGGATCGTAAGCAACGCATTGCAAACCAAATGCATGTGCTTTTTTAGCAACCACTCTACCGATACTGCCAAAACCTACGATGCCTAATGTCTGACCTAAAAATTCATGATAGCCAGAGAAACGGGGGCGAGGCCACTCCCCTTTAAGGGTTGCCATTGTTGCAGGAAAAAATCCCCGGGTTAATGCAACAGCAGCCCCGACAACATATTCAGCTACTGAGTCAGCATTAGCCCCTGTTGCCGGAATCACTTTGATATTGCGTTTAGCGCAAGCTGGCAAGTCAATATTCTCAAGTCCAACACCCAAGCGACCAACGACTTTTAAGTTCGATGATCCACGCAAGATTTCTTCATTCACTTGAGTCAAGTTACGCACAATGAGCGCATCAATATTTTGCATCGCAGCAATTAAAGCCTCTCGATCCTGATGCAGCTCGGGCTCGTACACAACTTGATGTACAGAACGTAGGGAATCTAGGGCTTGACTAGTAATGAACTCAGAGATCAAAATGGTAGACATATTCATATCATATAGATGATTTAGATCACTTGCAAGTAGACCAGCAAACTTTTTGCGAAGCATATATGCTTATAACTTATAAATAGTGCTTATTTAATGAAATAAGCACTAAGATAAAAATATCATTAAACCTGGAGGAGCAAGATGTTTAGGAAAAATTTGTTTACCACTTTAAGAAATGCACTCATGAGCCTAGGAGCACTAGCATGCATAGTCTCCCCTTCAATTACTCAGGCCCAGAGTTGGCCCGATAAACCAATTAAATTAATTATTCCCTTTGCGGCCGGTGGCACCACCGATATTCTCGGTAGAATTTTAGCGCAGCAAATGACCACCATTCTCGGACAAAATGTTATCGTCGAAAACAAAGGTGGTGCTGGAGGCAATATTGGCGCTGAAATTGTTGCGAACTCACCTCCAAATGGTTATACCTTGTTACTTGCATCGGGAAGCATGATGACAGTTAACCCCTACTTATATAAAAAACTTCCTCTAAATTACGCTACCGACCTTACTTACATTACTGCAGTAGCGGGCGGTCCAATGCTTGTATCAGTGAACCCAAACCTACCTGTCAATAACTTGAAGGAACTGATCGCTTTAGCCAAAACGAAAGAGTTGACTTTTGGCTCCGCTGGTATTGGCAGCCAGGTTCATATGGCAGGAGAAAATTTCAATTACGCAGCCGGAATTTCAGCTACTCACGTTCCCTATAAAGGCGAGGCCCCAGCTATCAACGATTTGATATCTGGGCAAATCGACTTTATGGTCGGCAACCTTCCAGCGGCGGCAGGCTTTGCAAAAGCTGGAAAGATCAAAGCTTTAGCCATTACAAGTAGTAAAAGGGTTGCACAATTACCGGATGTTCCCACTGTTGCAGAAGCAGCTATTCCAGGATTCGTTAATGTTGGTTGGTATGCATTAGCTGCTCCAGCAGGCACTCCAAAAGCCATTATTGATAAAATTTATATAGCAACTCAAAAGGCGCTGGAATCAGAAGCCATGCGTAAGAGCCTTGAAATCAACGGTCTCTCAGCAATTGCCAATACCCCCAAAGAGCTAGATGCTCAAATCAAAAATGAATCGATTGGCTGGGAAAAGGTGATCAAAGCTCGTAATATTGTTGCACAGTAAATATTTATTAAAGGCACCCTCCATGGGTGCCTTTCATTTTCTAGCGTTGTCTTACTTTACTTGGAAGTTGGCATACATTACTAGCTATCCATAGTTAAGCTATATCAAATGTGGTGGTCAATGAGGCATCAAAAAATCTAAAAAATGAATTCTAAAAATAAAAATGGGGCTAATGCTCTCGTAAATGCATTCGAAACAGCTGGTATTACTAAGGTATTTACCTTATCTGGTAATCACATCATGCCAATATATGATGCCATTTTTGATTCCAAGATTGATCTGATTCATACTCGACATGAAGCTGCTGCAGTCCATATGGCAGATGCGTGGGCAAGGCTAACAGGAGAAGCTGGAATCGCTTTAGTTACTGGGGGTCCAGGTCATGCCAATGCTATCTCCGCCCTCTACACGGCCACCATGGCTGAATCACCAGTAGTTCTTTTATCTGGCCACGCACCATTAGGACAACTAGGCAAAGGCGCATTCCAAGAAATGCGACAAACAGATATTGCTGCGCCATTAACTAAGGCTTCATGGATCTGTCAAAAGACAGAAGATATTGGTCTTGATATTGCAAAAGCAATTCGTCTTGCTAAATCCGGAAGGCCGGGTCCCGTACATCTGAGTCTCCCAACTGATGTGCTTGAATCAATATTGCCAGAAAGTACGGTTATGCCAATACCGGCCTCTTTTGATGCTGAGCAAATACCTGCTGCGGATTCCGCTATCTCGAAGATTATTACTAGTCTGAAGCAAGCTAGCAAACCATTAGTTCTCACTGGTCCGCAAATGCAATCCAACAGTGGCAAAGCGCTGTTATCTAAACTGGAGCAGGCGCTTGGCATACCAGTGATTGGGATGGAAAGTCCACGAGGAATTGGTGACCCTAGCTTAGGAGCTTTTTCTGAAGTGCTAAGCCAAGCAGATTGCGTATTACTCTTAGGTAAAAAAGTAGATTTCACCCTGAAATTTGCCCAGAGTCCTGGATTTAATAAAGATTGTCTATTTCTGCAAATTGATCCCGATGCCGAAGAAATTAAGCGGGCAAAGAATGCACTGGGAGTACGCCTGATCGATTCAGCAATCTCGGATGTGCCAAGCGCAATTTATCAATTACTAAGCTTAAATTCAAGTGTGGCGAGCACGCCCTCTGATTGGCAGAAAGAAGTTTCGACCGCCCTTCAATTTGAGCCACCTGCTTGGAAAAACATCCCTCCCAATAATGGCAAGCTGCACCCTGTTCAAGCCCTTGCTCCACTACAGGATATTTTAGATAGTCACCCTGACTCCGTTTTAATCAGTGATGGGGGCGAAATAGGGCAATGGGCTCAAGCCTGTTTAAGGGCTCCAAACCGGATCATTAACGGGGTAGCTGGCTCAATTGGCGCTGGCATACCATTTGCCTGTGCAGCAAGCGTTGCAAAACCGAATGCGCCCATCATTGCAATTATGGGAGATGGAACTTTTGGCTTTCATTGCGCTGAAATTGATACCGGTGTTCGCTACAAATTACCTTTCACATTAATTGTGGGTAATGATGCCAAGTGGAATGCTGAATATCAAATTCAAGTACGTGACTATGGCCAGGATAGAACGATTGGTTGCGAGCTGCTTCCATCCCACTATGAAAAAGTATGTGAAGCATTTGGGGGATATGGGGAGTTTGTGGATGATTCAAAGGAAGTTCTCCCTGCCGTAAAGCGAGCTCTAGCCAGTAAACTACCGTCTTGTATCAATATCATGATTGATGGTCTAGCAGCACCCAACATTAAACGCTCTTAACTGAGAAACAGTCCCCAATAGCATGGGGCTGAGACGTGGCGCTTTAAGTGAGTTGACGAATTAACAATATTGTTCCTGAAAAAAGCAAAATCGAACCGTAAGCTATCCGCATCGCTGTGTTGCTTAATTTTGTGTGAATGTGGGTGCCAGCCCAAATCCCAAGGAAGGTTGCGGGCATTAGGCAGAGTGCCAATCCAATTACCGGCCAACTCAGAATCAGGCCAGTCACAAGCATCAAAGTCAGGCGCAAAAAGGTCAGTATGATTATTGCAAATACCATAGTTGCCCGGACGACCTTAGGATCATTAATGCGCAGCCCAAGATAGGATGCGTATATAGCGCCTC
The DNA here is from genome assembly GCA_903843315.1 of uncultured beta proteobacterium. Lineage (GTDB taxonomy): Bacteria > Pseudomonadota > Gammaproteobacteria > Burkholderiales > Burkholderiaceae > Polynucleobacter. The sequence continues at coordinate 436 of CAIMPQ010000075.1, read as the reverse complement.
CGGTGGCAAATAATGCGGTAAATATGCCCCCAAAAAATCCAAATGGCGCAGCCCACCACCTATTAATAGGATTGCGCATTTCTGAATTTCTCAGCCATAACACTCGTGCGCCGTTGATTGCAGCAAAGCATCCTAATGTAATTAACAGTGGCTCACTAGGCGCCTCAACCAACAAAATAATTCCTAAAATCATTCCAACTAGACTAAATGGAAAAAGCCATTTGAGCTCTTTTAGATTGGCATCCTGAGAAGATTTTCCGCCGACATATAAAGAGGCGCAAATATCGATGATGACCATCATTGGTACTACTGATTTCAGGGGATACATTAGCACCAGTAAAGGTACAGAAATAATCGATGAACCAAATCCTGAAATCCCAAATATAAAATAGGCGCCAAAAATAATGATGGTCGCTAATATAAATTGAAAAGGTTC
>CAIMPQ010000074.1 GCA_903843315.1 uncultured beta proteobacterium | reverse complement strand
TCCAGGCTTAATTTTTCATTGATATCGGGATGCTCACTTCGAGTCATACTAAGAAGGGTCTCGGTCATCACGCAGTAATTGTGAAACTTTTTCCCTTCCAATACGAAGTAGTCCAAGGCTAGATCCACCTGGCCCTTTTCTAACTCTTCTTTTAATGTCATCCCAGGTTCTGGACGTATTTGTATGCGGACATTAGGAGCAACTATCGATAGCCAGTCGATAAAGCGCGGCAAAATAACGGCCTCACCATAATCCTCCACCGCAATAATGAACGTGCGATCAGAGACGCTGTAGTCAAAATCTTCCTCATTTTTTAGGCTATTTTGAATGAGGTCAAGCGCCTGATTAATGGGTTCAGAAAGTTGTTTAGCTCGTAAGGTGGGCGTCATTCCTCGTGATGTGCGTGTAAAGAGAGGGTCCTGAAGACGCTCTCTTAGCTTGGCCAAGGAGTTGCTTACCGCTGATTGAGATAGGTTAAGTTTGATGGCTGCCCGAGAAATACTACGTTCTCTATAGATATGACTAAATAGAAGTAGTAAATTCAGGTCAATATTACGTAAGTCCATATATTTAAAGGATATTTAATTTTAATGATATTGATATTACAAATAGTAGATATGTAGAAATATGATTTTTAAATAGTATCAATGAGTCCTATGATAGGTCAATAGTTCCTCTAAAGGGGTAGTTGATGGTCAGAGATATTTCGGTTGCAGTATTAGGGGCAGGGGCAATGGGTCGTGGAATTGCCCAGGTACTTCTCACAGCAAACTACAAGGTCAAACTGTATGACGCTGGTCAGGGCGTTGCAGAAAAATCCAAACAAGAAATCGCTAAGCAACTCGAACGTTTAGTCCAAAAAGCTTTACTTGATGAGAGTCAAGCACTTGCTGCAATTGATCGATTATTGGTTGTGAATGCATTAAGCGAAATTTCGGATGTAGGTTTGGTCATCGAGGCAATTATTGAGGATGTAGAGATTAAGAGGAATCTTCTCGTATCTTTGGAAGATATTGTGAGTGAAAAATGCATATTGGCTAGCAATACATCTTCTCTCTCCATAAGCACATTGGCCGCTCGTTGTAAATTTCCAGAAAGAGTTGCTGGGTTCCATTTTTTTAATCCAGTCCCACTGATGAAGTTAGTTGAAGTGATTGATGGATTAAGGACCAATGAATCTACCATTAATACGCTCGAAAAAGTTGGGGAAGATATTGGAAAAGTAGTTGTGCGTGTTAAAGACACCCCTGGGTTTTTAGTGAATCAAATTGGTCGAGCGTATACCCTTGAAGCCATTAATTTAATCTCTGAAGGCGTTTGCTCTTATAGCGACATTGATGGAGTAATGAGGGAGGCAGCAGGATTTAGGATGGGGCCATTTGAGTTGCTTGATCTCGTGGGTCTGGATGTAAATCATCCAGCAACAGAGGCAATATATTCACAGTTTTACAATGAGCCACGCTATCGACCATCACCCCTGATGGAAAGTAGGCTTCGTGCAGGTCTATTGGGAAGAAAAACCCAAGAAGGTTTTTATCGATATGAGGACGGTAAGCCAGTAGCCTCAGTCGATAAATCAGTCGATGTGGAAATAAAGAATCATTTTCCTATTTGGGTTAGCGACGATGAGCCATCTGAATCTCGCACTGTCATCGACTATCTTGTAAAAAACAATATTGCTTTTGAAAAATTAGAGAATCCTTCATCAGATGCATTGTGCATCATTACTCCATTGGGCGAGGATGCCTCTCGATGCGCTGCTCGACAAGGATTGGACCCAACGAGAACAGTTGCGATTGATACTCTATTGGGTCTAGACAAGCGACGCACTCTGATGAAGACCTGCGTTACTACTGATGGCTACTTGAATAATGCAAGGTCCATATTCTCACTTGATCAGGTACCTGTCACTGTTATTAAAGATAGTCCAGGCTTTATTTCTCAAAGAATATTAGCGATGATTGTGAATCTCGGAACCGCTCTTGCTCAAGCCCGTACCGCCACACCCGAAGATATTGATAAGGCAGTAAAGCTAGCCTTAGCCTACCCCAAGGGCCCCCTTGAATTTGGAAACTTTCTGGGTGTTAAACGTATTGGGAAAATTGTGGAGAATATCTATCAACAGCATTTAGATCCTCGATATCGTCCTAACCTATGGCTAGCAAGGCGGATTGCATTAGGCATTTCTCTGCTAGAAGGCGATTAATTATTAAAGATGATTGGAATATAAATGTTAAATACACTAATTTATGCTGGTATTCGCACGCCATTTGGAAGGATGGGTGGAGGGCTTGCACCTATCCGGCCAGATGACTTGCTTGCAGGTACTTTTCGCGAACTTCTGAAGACTAGTAATGTAGATGCGCAGATTTTTGATGACGTCATCATCGGTTGCGCTAATCAAGCGGGAGAAGACAGCAGGACTGTCTCTAGACATGCAGGTTTATTGGCAGGCTTACCAATAGAGTTGGGAGGCACAGTAATTAATCGTAACTGTGGAAGCGGCTTGGGCGCAGTAATTGCCGCGGCACATGCTATTACCGCTGGAGAGGGTAATGTTATTTTAACTGGCGGCGTTGAAAGTATGAGCCGTGGACCATTTGTAATGGCCAAGGCAGAAACTGCTTTTAGCCGTGAGATGCGGATATTTGATTCGGCTGTTGGTGCTCGCTTTCCAAATCCTCGGATTGAAAAAGAATTCGGCAACGACACAATGCCACAAACTGCCGACAATTTAGCGGCAGAATATGGGTTATCCCGCCAAGAGGTTGACCAATTTGCCGCTGAATCCCAATCTAAATATGCGAAGGCTCTAGCAGATAGTTATTTTGCTGATGAAATATATTCTGTCTCAGTGCCAGGTAAAAAGAAAGGGGAATTAATCGAGATTTCTAGGGATGAGCAGCCTAGAGGAGATACGACCCTAGAAAGTTTAGCTGCAATGAGGACCTTGAATCCAAATGGAGTGACTACCGCTGCAAGCTCTTCCAGTATTAATGATGGTGCAGTCGCTTTAATAGTGGGAAATGCAGAGTCTGCAGGGCTCATTGGCCTTAAGCCGATCGCTAAAATTTTATCGAGTGCGGTAGTTGGGGTCCCACCCCGCATTATGGGAATTGGTCCGGTACCTGCTTCGCTCAAGGCATTGGAAAGGGCTGGACTCACCCTCAAGGATATGGATGTCATTGAGATTAATGAAGCATTTTCTGCGCAAGCCCTAGCCTGTATTAAAGGATTGGGTTTGGACTTGTGGGACAAAAGAGTAAATCCGAATGGTGGGGCAATTGCCATTGGTCATCCATTGGGCGCCTCTGGTCCTCGCCTTTTACTGACTGCTGCGCGTCAATTGCAACGTAGTGGAGGGCGCTATGCCTTGGTATCGATGTGTATTGGGATGGGGCAAGGTATTGCGGTTGTCATCGAGCGGGCATGAATATGACTTACTCAACCGATGCCGTTAATGCCGAGCCAAGTGCAGAACACTTACTGAAAGCGAGCATGAGTGGTGGTCAGTTTGACTGGAAGGATCCACTGATTTTTGATAGCCTTCTTACGAGTGAAGAGCGATTGATACGGGATACGGCTCGCGAGTACGCTACTGACAAGTTAATGCCCAGAATTTTAGAGGCAAATCGGCATGAAACTTTTGATATAGAAGTTATGCGGGAGATGGGCGAGTTGGGATTTCTAGGGGCAACCATTGATGGTTTTGGCTGTGCCGGGATTGGTTATGTCGCTTACGGATTAATTGCCAGGGAGTTTGAGCGCGTGGATACGTCGTTCAGATCTGCAATGGGTGTGCAAACGACCTTAGCGATGACGCCAATTTATTTATTTGGCAGCCAAGCCCAGCGCGAAAAATACCTACCAAAAATGGCAACTGCCGAATTGCTTGGATGTTTTGGTCTAACTGAGCCAGATCATGGTTCCGACCCAAGCGGAATGAGAACTAGAGCAAAAAAAGTCCCGGGTGGTTATATCCTGAATGGGACAAAAACTTGGATTACTCACGCACCTATTGCCGATTTGATGATTATTTGGGCAAAGGATGACGAAGAGGTGATACGAGGTTTCATATTGGAAAGAGGGATGAGTGGCCTGGAGACGACAAAAATTGAAGGCAAGTTTTCGGTAAGGGCATCCCCGACAGGTCAAATTTTTATGAATGATGTATTTGTTCCTGATGAATTCTTGTTACCTAATGCTCGTGGATTAAAGGCCCCCTTTGCTTGTTTAAATAATGCGCGCTTTGGAATTTGCTGGGGATCAATGGGCTCAGCCGAATTTTGTTGGCACGCTGCGCGTCAATACTCTCTTGACCGAATTCAATTTGGCAAGCCCTTAGCAGCGAATCAGTTGATTCAAAAAAAACTGGCCGATATGCAGACAGAAATCACTCTGGGATTGATATCTACCCTACATGTTAGTAGGCTGCGCGACTCGGGTCTTGCAACGCCAGAAATGCTGTCTTTATTGAAAAGAAATTGTGCTGGTAAAGCCTTGGACATAGCTCGAGTAGCAAGAGATATTCATGGTGGAAACGGGATCTCTGATGAGTACCACGTCATACGACATTTAATGAATATGGAAACAGTGAACACCTTAGAGGGCACCCATGATATTCATGCTCTTGTATTGGGCAGAGCACAGACCGGCATATCCGCGTTTTAATACATGAAGGGAGTAGTAGTGAATAGTATTGCAAATCCAGTTCAAACTGCCCATGCAATTAAAGCCATGCTTTCGCCGCAATCCATTGTCATTATGGGGGCTTCAGAACAGTTGACCAAAATCAATGGAAGGCCGCTCAAATTTTTATTAGAAAAAGGGTATCAAGGAAAAATTTTTCTGGTCAACCCAAAGTATTCAGAAATTGCAGGGCTGACTTGTTACCCCTCTCTGGATAAAATTGATGCTATTCCAGATATGGCAATTATTGCCTTACCTGCCTCTCAGGTTTGCGAGACGATTGTTGCGCTTGGTAATAAAGGAGTTCCCTCGGCAATTGTCTTTAGTTCAGGCTTTGGTGAAATAGGTCCAGATGGTAAGGAGCTTGAAAAAGAGTTGCTTGAAGTTGCGCGCAAAAGTGGAGTCAGGATATGTGGCCCTAATTGTTTGGGCTTAATCAATGCCTTTGAGTCCGTTTATGCAACCTTCAGTCAGTATGCTGACGGAGATACGCATTCTGGCCCCGTTGGTTTTGTATCTCATTCAGGCGCCTTCGGTACAGCAATCGCAGCACTAGCCCGTCGTCGCGAGATTGGACTTGGTTACTTTGTTAATACTGGTAATGAAATAGATCTTGGCTTCTCTGAAATCATGCAAGAAATCTTATTAGATCCACGCATTAAAGTGGTTGCAGGATATCTTGAGGGGATTAAGGATGGTTTCGCTCTTAAAAAGTTGGCTAAATCTGCTATTGAGCACAATAAGCCTTTGGTATTAACAAAAGTAGGGCGCCTTGGAGCAGGAGCTTTAGCTGCAGCTTCTCATACTGGTTCATTAGCAGTTGAAGATGGCCTATTTGATGCGGTCGCTAGGCAATACGGAATCATTAGAGCCCGAAACGAAGAGCAAATGTTAGATATATTGGAGGTGATGTTGTATACGTCACCCCCCGCAGGAAATCGACTTGGAATTATTACTCAGTCTGGTGGAGCGGCGGTCATGATGGCTGATCGAGCTGAAGAGTTGGGTCTGGTCATGCCTAGACTTACACCAGAATCCGAGGATGCACTGAAGGATATTGTTCCTGGGTTTGGTGCCTTTAAGAATCCAGTGGATGTCACTGGTCAATTTGTAGCTAATCCTGCAATCCTGCGCGACTCTATTAATGTCATGTTAGCTGACCCCCAAATTGACATCGTCATTATTTGGCTACAGCTCATGACAAATCACGTCGATCTTCTTGTTAATCTTTTTTCAGATATTCGAAAAAATAACGTTAAACCATTTGTAGTTTGCTGGGTTGCTGCCCCTGAAGCTGCTATTGCAGGCTTACATAAAAATGGTATTGCTGTTCTACGTGGGGCAGAGCCTGTAGTTGATGCCGTTTCTGCGCTGGTGTGGCATACACAAACCCGCCGTGAGTTATTGCAAGACCAGGGGGCATCACTACCGAAGATCAATTCTGTGGATGTCCTATCTTCAGTAACTGGTTTGCACGGCGTAGTGCCGACGATGACTGCATTCCAATTACTTGCTGGGGAAGGCATACCTATGGCTAAGGTGACGTTAGCCACTTCCGAAGATCAAGCAGTTGAGGCATGGAGGATGACTGCAGGACCAGTAGTTCTAAAGATTGAGTCACAGGATATCACCCATAAGACTGAGGCAAAAGGGGTTCATTTGAATTTGAATGACGAAGTTTCCATTCGAAATGCATTTAGATCAATCATGAAAAGTGCTGCAGCATATGCCCCTAAAGCAGATTTATCAGGAGTCATCGTTCAACAAATGTCAAAAGGAGATGCGGAGTTGGTAATTGGTGTGAAGCGTGATGCCACTTTTGGAATGATGGTAATGGTAGGTTTTGGCGGAATCCTGATTGAGGTTTTAAAAGATGTTGCTTGGCGTCAAGCGCCATTTAGTGAAGCTATTGCCATGCAAATGTTGAATGAGCTGCGAATGAAGGCTTTATTTGATGGTGTGAGAGGCTCTGCGCCAATCGATAAATTTGCTTTAGCAAAATTGATTTCGAAGGTGTCATACTTCGCTGATAGCACATCTAGTCGACTTATAGAATTAGATTTAAATCCTATTTTAATAGGTGAAGATAGCCTCTTAGCAGTGGACTGTGTGATGGTAGTAGATTAAAAAATATTAATTCTTATGATGATGTGAAGTTTGCAATCGATATAACAGGAGACATTCGAATGAATTATCAAATTAAATTTTCAAGTGCTATCGCGTTCATTTTTTTTGCTATTAGCAACTCATGGGGACAAGAAATATATCCCAATAAGCCCATCAATTTGATTGCGCCTTATAGTGCTGGGGGTGATTCTGATCTTGCAGCGCGCGCATATTCAGCTTATGCACAAGTGTCCCTTGGACAATCTATTGTTGTAGTGAATAAGCCTGGCGGTAGTGGAATTATTGGCTCAGAATTTGTTCGTCGTGCAGCCCCGGATGGATACACATTGTTACTCGCAAGGCCCGGGTCCCAATCGATTCTGCCTGCTCTAGCTCCAGAAAATACTAAATACAAATGGGATGATTTCACCATTGTTGGGATACTTGAATTGAACCCGTATGGCTGCGCGGTTAGAAAGGATTCTCCATTTAAGAATTTTGAGGATCTTTCCAATGCATTGAAAACGAGGGGGACCAAGTTAAATTATGGGACTGCCGGGGTAGCAACTACCAATGATATGGGGCCTCGTCTGTTATTTACTCTGCTGAATCTGGGTGATAAGGTCCCGCAGCAAATTCCGTACAAAGGTACAGGAGAGGCAACAAGTGCGTTACTTGCTGGGCAGATTGATTTTTCCTGCGGCAGTATTGGAACAATGCTGAGCCTGATTAAAGATGGGCAACTAAGAGCCCTATTGGTTACCACCCCCAATCGTTATAAAGAATTACCAGATGTTCCAACAGCTACTGAGTTGGGGGTTGCTGATATGGGTCAAATTATTGGTTGGAGTGGAATTTATGCGCCAATCGGACTTCCAAAGCCAGTTTTAGATAAATTAGTACAGAATTTATTAGAACTTGATAAGAATCCTGGATGGCGTAATGCCACTGAAAGGATTGGATCTATTCCTTATATCAAGGGGCCAAAAGAGGCTACTGAATTTGCGAAAACGCAATATGAAACCTACTTAAATTTAGGTAAAAGACTCAATATTATCGACAAATTAAATTGATTTGATTGCAAGTTTTTAATGGTTTTTTACTTTAGATGAGGTTGATATGGCCGTAGTTTTACTTGAAAGACCTTCCAAGCATATTGCACTTATTCGATTAAATCGGCCTGAGGCAAAAAATGCCTTGAATACGGAACTGAGGGCTTTGCTTTCTCAATATTTTTTGGAGCTAAATAACGAGCCAGCAATCAGATGTATTGTGATTACCGGCAACGCTGAGGTATTCGCTGCTGGAGCGGATTTAAAAGAAATTGTAGATTCTACTTCCATAGAAATGATGCAACGACGGGTACTCTATTTTTGGAAAACGATTTCAGGCTGTTCCAAGCCAATAATCGCCGCTGTCAATGGTGTCGCTCTTGGTGGCGGTTGTGAACTTGCACTCAATGCGGACATCATCGTGGCGGGTGAATCAGCAAAGTTTGGTCAGACCGAGGTGAATGTTGGCGTAATGCCTGGGGGTGGAGCGACCCAAAGATTGGTGAGGGCAATAGGGAAGTACCGAGCCATGAAGATGCTAATGACAGGAGAAGTGATTCGGGCGCCTGAGGCCCTTTCTATGGGCCTTATCAGCGAAGTAGTGCCAGATACCGAGGTACTGAGTTCGGCATTGAATTTGGCTGAAAAAATTGCTCAAATGCCACCATTGGCAATTATGCAGATTAAAGAAGTGGTTCTAGCCGGCGCAGATGTGTCGCTGGATACAGGATTAATGCTTGAACGAAAAGCATTTGAGATATTATTTTCTTCCCGAGATCAAAAAGAGGGCATGAACGCCTTTATTGAAAAAAGAAAGCCCCATTTTACGGGTGAATAATCATCAAAAGATGGAGTGGTATTCAGATAAGCCAGGCCTCTTCCGACCTGGCTTATTTTTTGTGACCATCCCAATAGTAATAAAGCAAATCGGGTCTTCATGATCTGTAAGATGAAAAAGACTTCTGAGTCGTGGACTTTGCAAGGCTTTGCCGCTGGATAGCCCAGAACCAAAGCCAAGAGCATAAGCGCTTAGCAGGACGTTCTGAACTGCACACCCTAGGGAGACTAACTTTTCTTCTTTGCTAATCTCATTAGTGTCATCAGCATAGTTGACGATGGCTAAGAGAAGTAGGGGGCCACGCAAGGCTTTTTCTCGCGCTTCTTGTAACTGTATTGGAGTTGCGTTTAGATCGCGATCGAGTAAGCACTGATAAAAGACCTCTCCTAAAGCATTGCGACTCTCTTGTTGTATTTCAATAAAACGCCAAGGAACCATTCTGCCATGGTCTGGGGCTGCATTTGCAGCTAAGAGAATAGTTTCTTTTTGTGCCGCACTAGGGCCAGGCTCGCCCAGTCTTTTGGGGGATATATGACTTCTGCCGTGAATCAACTGTTCGGCGAAATGATCCATGGATATCAAGGCGTTCTTATGAGACTCTTTGGTAATACAAATTTTGCGGATGGTTTGCTTCAGCAAAGAACATCCATCTTTCAGCAAGTAAGCCGAGGTAGTTTATTAGTAATGCTAGAGCAATCATCAAGATGCTAGGCGTGGTAATGGTATATGCCATCAAGATCATTGGGATGATGTAAGCACAAAGCAAAATAATTTTGCGCAAATTAGTAATGACTCGATCAGTTTGATGATGAAAGAATTCGCGGGTATTAAAACTACCACCCATTAGACCCATTGAAGTCTGACGAATGTTACTACCCTTAATTCCAGTCGCAGTAGAGAGATTTGATTTTGGTTTTAGATCTCGATTGCGCCTCCAGATCCAGAGTTTCAAATTAAATGAAAGAAAGAGCAGCAAGAAAGCCACTATAGATAATGGCGTATCAATTATTTGTGCCGCAGAATCACCCCATAAAGCAATGAGTAGCTCTAGCAGAATCAAACCCGAGGTCAAGCCCAAAAGAATGAAGTTAGTTAGAGTGGAGGGATGTGACCATTCTTGGATAAAGCGAATGCACTGATAGATCTTTGCGGTGCAGACCCAAAGTGCTAACGTAGTAAAAAGAAGGGCAAGCCATAACCATTGAGGCACATCGTTAACGCCTGCATAGAAGTAAATTGCCGCCGTTACTGCCATGAGTGCCGGTAAAGCAATAACCTCTCTGGATAGCCAAGAGGTCCTCCACATCATGGCTGCTCGCCAAGCTCGCTCTGGGTGACCTAGGTGAAAGAATGAGGCTGCCAAGCTTAAGGCCAACAGTACCAAAGCAACCGGCAGAGCAAGATTGGTGAGGAATGCATTGGGTGTAGCTTGGCTATATAGATTTGATAGTGCCAGGAAAAATAGTAGACCCTGAGCCATTCCAGCCAAGGTAGTGAAGAAAATAATTGAAAATTGTGGGCGCATTATTTGTCTTTCCTTGCTGCATCAATAGTTTCCATAATAGAGCGCGGTAAGTAGTGATTGGCGGGCTGAGTTTCCCATTCGGGCATGAGCGCGTATCCTGAGCGCTCCGCTATTGCTTTGCTGGCGGCAGATTCTGGATCATGAACATCTCCAAAGATGCGTGCGCTAGTTGGGCAGGCGAGAACACAGGCAGGTTTTTTCTCTGATTCGGGCAATGTCTCGCTATAAATTCGATCTACACATAGCGTGCACTTTGTCATCACCTGACGCTCTTGATCTAGCTCTCGAGCGCCGTAAGGACAGGCCCAGGAGCAGTAACTGCAACCGATGCATTTATCATAATCCACCAGCACAATGCCATCTTCTTTGCGCTTATAACTAGCCCCCGTTGGGCAGACTGGCACACAAGGTGGCTCTTCGCAATGTAAACACGATTTAGGAAAGTGAACTGTCTGAGTATTCGGGAAAGTTCCAGCTTCAAAGGTTTGCACTCGATTAAAAAAAGTGCCACTCGGATTTGCGCCATAGGCATTGAGGTCAGTAAGAGGCCCTGCCGACCCAGAGGTATTCCACTCTTTGCATGAAGTTACACAAGCATGGCATCCCACGCAAACATTAAGATCAATCACGAGAGCTAGTTGTTTATTTTTTTTACTCACTTTGTCTCCCCCGATTTTTTGAGGGCCATTCCTGGAACTTCAAATGCCTTTACTTGCGGCCAAGTTTCTTCAGGTTCGTTCTCATCTGCTGGTGCTAGTCTTACCCTAACGTCATACCAGCCCGCTTGGCCAGTAATCGGATCAGAATTGCTCACAGTAAAACCTCCTAAGGGAAGCTCCTCTGAGATAAGGTGGTTTAGCAGAAACCCTTTTTTGGATTCATCGGCATCGCTAGTTAAACTCCAGGCAGATTCTGCTTTGCCAATAGCGTTCCAGGTCCAGACTGTTCCTGGATCAACGGCTTCTGAATGGCGTGCCATGCATTTGACTTTGCCCCACTGCGACTCAATCCACATCCAGGCGCCATCTGCAATTCCACTTTTGAGTGCGGTTGCAGTATTGACGTATAAATAGTTGTGACTATGTATTTGTCTTAACCAGGCGTTTTGTGAGTCCCATGAGTGGTACATGGCCATTGGCCGCTGAGTAATTGCATTCAGGGTAAATTTAGTCAGGTCAGTTACCTCATCTTCGAGCGGTGGATACCAAAAAGGTAATGGATCAAAGTATTTGTAAATGCGCGCCTTTAAATGTTCTGGTGGTTGAGCGCCAGGACGTTTACCGGTTGCAGCCAATCTAAAGCGTTGCAATATATCTGAGTAGATCGCGATCATGATCGGATCATTTTTCTGTCTTAAGGCATTCTCTTTAGAGAAATCTAAATACCCTTTGTTCCAGTTACGCATGTATTGATGCTCGGGTGGCATGTGGTATTGATGTACACAATTGTTTTCAGCATATTTCTGCCACTGATTAGGGTTAGGTTCACCGCGCAGTGCTTTATCACCATCTTTACCACGCCACCCACTTAAGAAGCCAATGCCTGAGTCAGGGGTGGTCTGGAAGCGAGTAATAAAGTCGGGATAATCTTTAAACTTTCTTTCCCCTTCTGGGGTGGTGAAGGCTGGAAACTTCAAACGCGAAGCTAGCTCAATGAGAACTTCCTGGAATGGTTTGCATTCACCTAAAGGCTCGAGAACTGGAATACGAACGGAGTCAACAGGCCCATCAAATTCAGAAATAGGGCGATCCAGCATGCTCATCACATCGTGCCGCTCTAGATAAGTAGTGTCTGGTAAGACGAGATCAGCAAAGTCCACCATTTCAGATTGAAAGGCATCGCATACGACTAAGAATGGAATTTTAAATTCGCCGTCAGCATTTTTAGCATTCAAATGCTCACGCACTTCCATGGTATTCATCGTGGAATTCCATGACATGTTGGCCATGAAAATCATGAGGGTATCAATGGAGTAGGGATCCCCTTTTACTGCGTTGGTAATCACGTTGTGCATCAGTCCATGGGCTGCTAAAGGGTGCTCCCATGAATAAGCTTTATCAATCCGCAAAGGCTTTCCGTCAGAATCTAATGCCAAATCTTCTGGTTGTGTCGGCCAACCTAATGGAGGTTTAGCCAGTGGTGTATTGGGCTTAATGTCATTCTCAGAGGAGGGCGGCTTTGCATTGGGTGGAACCTGTCGTGGATAAGGTGCTTTATGTCTAAAGCCTCCTGGGCGATCAATCGTTCCTAATAAAGACATCAACACTGCTAAGCCACGAGTAGTTTGAAATCCATTTGAATGAGCGGATAAACCGCGCATTGCATGAAAAGCTACTGGTCTACCGGTAACAGAGTCATGTTTTTCGCCCCACGAATCAGTCCATTGAATTGGCAATTTAAATTCCTGGCCAAATGCCGTATCTGCCATCTCTAAGGCGAGCTGACGAATTCGCTCAGCTGGGATACTCGTGATGGCTGCTGCCCACTCGGGAGTGGTCTCGCGAACTTGGCGCTTGAGCAGCTCGAATGATGGCACCACCTTTTTGCCTTGGTGGGGGCCTGCACCCATCACATATTCACCCGAAAGAGCAGGGGATATTCCTTGGGCGAAGCAAGGCTTTGCACTTTGCGAGAATTCATCCCAAATATATTTGTTATGGGGTAAATCGAGGTTGATTGGATCGGACTCTGGGTCATATAAGAATAGTCCTTCTTCTGGCCCAGAATCCATACAAACTAATTGCGCTGAGTTACTGTAACGCTTTAAAAAAGGTGCATCATATTTTTCAAGGCGAATCAGTTCATGCATCAGGGCCATGAAAAGTGCACCATCCGTCCCTGGTTTAATTGGAATCCACTCATCGGCAATAGCGGAATAGCCGGTACGGACTGGGTTGATTGAAATGAAGCGACCACCCGCACGCTTAAATTTCGATAAAGCAATTTTCATTGGATTGCTGTGATGATCTTCGGCAGTACCAATCATCACAAACAGTTTTGCCTGATCTAAATCAGGGCCACCAAATTCCCAAAAGCTTCCGCCAATGGTATAGATCATCCCAGCAGCCATATTTACAGAACAAAACCCACCATGAGCCGCATAGTTTGGGGTGCCAAATTGCCTAGCAAATAAACCCGTTAATGCCTGCATCTGATCGCGGCCGGTAAAGAGGGCAAATTTCTTTGGATCAGTTGCGCGTATCTTGGCTAATCGTTCTGTCAGAATTTCAAAGGCTTTATCCCAACTAATCGGCTCAAATTCACCATCGCCACGATTACTGCCAACCTTTCTCAATAGGGGTTGAGTAATACGAGCAGGGGATTTTTGCTTCATGATTCCCGCAGACCCTTTAGCGCAAATAACGCCTTGGTTTAGGGGATGATCAGGATTGCCATCAATATAAACAAGCTCGCCATCCCGCAGATGCGCACGAATACCGCATCGGCATGCACACATGTAGCAAGTCGTTTTCTTAATCTCCGTTACTGATCCCTGTTTCTTAAGAGGGTCATGCACGGGGTCTTTTGAAAATAATTTAAACATAGACTTATTCTTTTATTGAGGTTATTTAGCGAGCAAGATAGCCATCGCAGTCGAAGCTACTCTTGAAAATACGGAGTCGGATCTAGATGTAAGCGTAATAGGAACCTGAGCTCCCAAGATCGTACCGGCACATTCAGCGCCAGCCATATAAACGAACGATTTATACAGAATATTACCCACCTGTAGATCGGGCATTAATAGTAAATCTGGGTCGCCTGCCACTTTTGAATAGATCCCTTTAATCCTTGCAGACTGAGCTGAGATCGCATTATCAAAACCAAACGGTCCTTCAATGATGGTATCTGGATAAATAGGATCAGCTATATGCTCATCAACAATTTCTTTAGCATCAACAGTCGATTGCATTGCAGGATTGATGACTTCAGTAGCTGCGATGATGGCTACTTTAGTGTTGCTGATACCTAGTTTTTTAAGGGCATTCAGGCTGTTTGCCAGAATCTCTCTTTTGAGTTTGGCATCTGGGGCAATATTCACCACAGCATCTGTTACGCCGAGTAGCTTGTGATATCGCGCCAGCTCAAATAGGAACAAGTGACTCATTCTTTTGTCTGTACGAAGGCCATCGCGATGCACTATAGGACCCATTAGATCTTCAGTGTGTAATGATCCCTTCATCAGAACTGCTAGCTTGCCCTCTTTCACCATTTCTACCGCTTTCTTGGTGGCGAGGATGGGATCTTTGGGTGTATCTACTATCTGAATGCCTTCTAAGGAAAGCTCTTCGGCTAGGGAAAGCTCGATAATTTCTTTTTTAGGGCCAATTAATATTGGTGTACAGAGCTTTCTTTTGATTAGCTCAAAGACGGTCTCTAGAGCAGGTGCGCTTAGTGGATAAACTACTCCAAGAGGGAGATCACTTTTAGCCTCCTCAATCATTTTTTCTAATAACGGATATTTATCCATGAGGTTTGACTTAGTGGTTTACCGTTATCAGATGGAATTAGGACAAGGTTTGAGAAATGCGTGCAGAAGCTTCTTTGAGCTTTGGAATATGTTCCATGGCTTGATTTAAGGGGAGTCGTGCAGTCGCTGCATGTACTGCGATGGCCGCCACTACGTCACCCATCGCATCTCGCACGGGCACTGCAACGCATGAGACGCCAAGAACATATTCTTCATTGTCAATGGCATACCCAGTACTGACGATGCGCTCAAGCTCAGACTCGAGTAGATCCCGATCAGTAATTGTTCTATGGGTAAATTTTTCGAGCGGTAAGTTTTCCAAAAGCTTGGCGCGCTCCTCAGGTGCTTTGAACGCAAGTAATAGCTTGCCACTGGCACTGCAATGAGGAGGTAGTACAGTGCCCGGTGGGAGATGTAGGCGTAAAGCCCAATTCGCTTCAACGCGATCTAAATAAAATAACTCACCACGTTTCAGAACAGCCAAATTACAAGTCTCCCCTAGATCAGCAACCAATTTTCTTAAGATGCTGTGACGAATGGCGGAAACAGTGTCATGTGTCAAAGTGGACATTGCCAAGCTAGACAAGCGATCACCAGGAGCATAGGTGCGACCACCGGGTTCTCGGGCTACCAGTCCTGCTTCTTCAAAAATTGCTAAGGTGCGATGCAGAGATGCTTTTGGCATTCCTGTAATTTGCATCAACTGGGCTAAGGTTGCGGGCTGCTGTAAGGCTGCTAAAGCCTCTAATATGACTATGCCTTTAAGCATTGAGGAATTTTCGTTAGCGGTATCTTTTTTAGTGATATCTAGCGGTTCGGTATTGTCAATTTCGAGCATAAGTGGCTAATCCCAAGAATTGTGTCATTTTGTTCATTCTAATAGAACATAGTTGCAATATCCAGGAAAAATGTTAGTATTTTTACTTATACGAAACAACTTGTTCCGTTTAGTAAGATTAGTTATCGTAACTAGAGTTCCCAATAAGGGCTAATATAAGCCTATGGTCTGTACTTAAAACAGGAGATGAGGCATGCGTAAAAGTAATCCGTTGGTCACCATACTAACTTTAGCCGTGAGCATACTTGGTTTTGCTCAATTAGCAGGTGCCCAATCATGGCCAACAAAGCCGCTTAAATTTGTTGTTCCTTACCCACCCGGGGGTGGAACGGATGTCATAGCACGCATCATGCAGGAGCCATTGGGTCAGGCCTTAGGCCAGCAAATTATTATTGATAATCGCGGCGGGGCAGGAGGATCTATTGGTACAGACATTGTTGCAAAATCGCCTGCTGATGGTTATACAGTTTTATTTACACTTTCTTCCCATACTATTAATCCCGCAATCTATCCAAAACTGGCTTTCGATACGGAAAAAGATTTTTTGCCAGTGTCATTGGTGGCCTCATTACCGCAGATATTGGTTGCGAATCCTGAATTTCCAGCAAAGACTGTAAAAGAAGTAGTTCAAATGGCGAAAGCCAAACCGGATGCAGTTTCCTACGCTTCTGTGGGCAATGGATCACCAGGCCACTTAGCCGGTGCCATGATGGCTAGCTCTGCAGGCATCACGATGATGCATATCCCTTACCGCGGAGGGGGTCCAGCCATTACGGATGTGATTGCTGGTCAAGTCCCCTTGTTATGGGTCTCCATCCCCGCTGCTGCAAACTATGTAAAGACCGGTAAATTACGTGCTTTAGCAGTTTCGACTGTGAAGCGTTCACCAGTTTTCCCTGACGTACCAACAATGGCTGAACTAGGTTTCAAAGATTATGAAGTGGATTCTTGGTATGCCATGTTTGTACCTGTTGGCACACCTCAGATTATCGTTGATACGCTCTATAAGGCAACCGTAAAGGTATTAGCTGAACCTGCTGTGAAAGAGAAATTGATTGGCCAGGGTGCTGAAGCGGTTGGCAGTACGCCCGCTCAACTAGGTGCGATTGTGAAAGCAGAGCTAGTGAAGTGGAAAAAAGTAACCAAGGAATCAGGTATTAAAGCTGAATAATTTTCTAACAAGTATTTTAAATTCATCAATTAATTAAATCAAAGACATGACACCAGTTGAAAGTATTGTTGAGCGCGGTCGCGTAGCTCAACATAAATATGAGCAATATACGCAAGCCCAAGTCAACTTAGTAGTAGAGGCAGTGGCTTGGGCCATCCTAGAGCCAAAGCGAAATCAGGAGTTAGCCGAGCTTGCGGTTAAAGATACTGGGCTTGGCGATGTTGCTGATAAGTTTAAGAAAAATTTTAGAAAAACACTTGGACTTGTTCGTGATTTAAGTACCGCTAAGACGGTGGGCGTCATCTCTGAAGATTTGAAGACTGGGCTTACTGAGTACGCTCGTCCAGTAGGGGTTGTCGCTGCTATCACACCCTCAACCAATCCAGGCGCAACACCAATTAATAAAATTCTGAATGCACTGAAGTGTCGTAATGCTGTGGTGGTTGCGCCATCTCCCAAAGGATATTCCACTTGTGCGCGTTTGCTGGAGTTCGTCCATCAACAATTAGATTTGGTAAATGCACCGCGCGATTTAGTGCAGATGTTGCCATTTCCGATTACTAAAGATTCCACTAATGAACTCATGCGTGTAGCGGACTTAGTTGTAGCGACTGGCTCACAAGCCAATATACGGGCTGCCTATACCTGTGGTACACCTGCCTTTGGCGTAGGTGCAGGTAATGCCCTCGCTATTATTGATGAATATGCTGATTTGCTTGGCGCGGCAGCGAAAATTACCCAATCCAAAACGTTTGATAATGCGACAAGCTGTTCTAGTGAAAATGGCGTGGTCATTTGCGCGGATGTGTATGCGCAAGCTATTAAAGCTCTTGAGCAGGCCGGTGGCGTTTTATTAGATGCGGCTGATAAAAAACGTCTTGAGGAAGTTATGTTTGAAGGTGGCAAGCTCACTTCAACTTTGACGGCCCAATATCCTTCTGTGATTGCAGAGCGTGCGCAATTACAAAATCCCAATGCAAAAAAAGCCAAATTTTTGATGGTAGAGGAAGATGGCTTTGGATCATGTGCTCCATTCTCAGGTGAGAAATTAAGCCCCGTTCTCACGGTTTGGAAAGCCGCTGATTTCAAGGCTGCTCAAGACTTGGTAACTCATGTGTATAACTACCAAGGAAACGGACATTCAGTTGGCCTGCATACCGCTTTAGTTGGCGATGTTATGGAAAAGCGCGCTGCAACTCTAGCTGAGAATTTAAAAGTGGCTAGAGTGATTGTGAATCAAGCGCATACCATTGCTACCGGCGGCAGTTTTGAAAATGGACTACCGTTTTCACTATCCATGGGTTGCGGTACTTGGGGAAAAAATAATTTCTCAGATAATATGAACTACCGCCACTACATGAATATAACCAGAGTGGTTCGACCCATTCCAGAGCGAGTACCTAAGGTCGAAGATCTCCTAAAAGATTACTTCGCACGTTTTCCTCAGGCTTGAGCTTTAAAGTGACGTCATCATGCCAAAGTTTGGGCGAAGTCCTTTTGTATTGGTCAGTAGAGCAAGCGGATAAGGTTTTTTTATACGCTCCTGAAACTGGGGCCACCCTCAGTTACGGTCAACTTTCTCAAGAGGCGCATCATTTTTCGACCTGGTTAGAAGAGCAAAAAATTACTGCTCATGGTCATGTTGGTTTGTATATGCAAAACGGTCGTCAAACTAGCACGATTTTTTTGGCAACCATGTCCTGCGGTCGCGTTATAACCCCCTTAAATTTGCTCGCTCCGACAGATCAGTTGGCATGGGTCTTAGATCACAGTGATATTGAAGTTTTGTTTTATTCTCCAGATAAGAAACAGAGTCTATTTGCAGCGTTAGAAAAGACCAAAAGAAAATTTCTACTCGTTGAGCTTGATTCTGATGCAACTGAAGGCCCATTTATGAAATGTGTTGCAGGATCTCTGCCGGCGGTAGAGTCTAGTCAACCAGCGCTTCTGATGTATACCTCTGGCACAACTGGAACCCCTAAAGGGGTTTTACTAACCCATGCCAATTTAATGCATGCTGCTCGCTCGATGGCAGCATGGCATGCATTAACACAAGCAGATATTGTGCTGAGCTCATTACCGATTTATCACATTAATGGACAGGTGATTTCAACAATCACTCCATTTGTCTCTGGCGGATCTGTTGTTGCTCCTCATGCTTTCTCAGTCTCGAATTGGTGGAGTTTGGCCATTCAGTATCAATGCACCTGGATTAATATGGTGCCTACCATCATTGCGTATTTAATTAATGCTGCCAAGAGTGGCGGCGCTCTTCCCAGCCGTGACAATTTGAAGCGAATCCGTTTTGGTCGATCTGCATCTGCTCCTCTACCCCCTGAACACCATCGTGAATTTGAAGCTTTGTTCGGTATTACTGTCATTGAAGGCATGGGCATGACTGAATCTGCCTCCATGGTGTTTTGCAACCCACATGATGAAAGCAGACGCTATGGAAGCCCTGGCTTACCATGCGGGGTTGAGGCTAAAGTCATCGATCCAGAGGGTAAGGTTCTTGGTAATAACGCTGTTGGAGAAATTTGCTTGCGTGGCGGTAATGTTTTAAGTGCTTATTACAAAGCGGAGGCTGAAACTGCGAAGGCTTTTGATAATGAAGGCTGGTTAAAGACTGGCGACCTCGGTATGCGTGATGATGATGGGTTTTATTTCATCACGGGGCGCCTCAAAGAGCTCATTATTAAGGGCGGAGAAAATATTGCCCCCCGAGAAATTGATGAGGCGGTCTTGAAGCATCCAGCAGTATTAGATGCGGCAGCAGTAGGCATTCCTGATAGCAACTATGGGCAAGAAATTATGGTCTGTATTGTTTTAAAGCCTGGCGCTAGTTGTTCTGAAGAGGAGATGCGCCATTTTTGCGTCAAAGAGCTTGGAAAATTTAGAACACCTAAACGCATTCTTTTCATGGAAGATTTGCCTAGAGGGCCTTCGGGAAAAGTGCAACGCTTAAAACTCTTAGATTTACACGTGCCTCATTAATGCTTCTTTAAGAAGCGGCCAACGATTACTGAAGTCAGTATTCCTCCAAGAATTGCCCATTCCAATGGAATAGTGATGGTAGCTACTCCGGTAACTAACATGGGAATCCATTCTCGTGCTCCCATGCGTATCTCATGGCGAATTTGTTTTACATCAATTAGATGCCAGGCAACTACTAGTAATAGTGAGGCAATGACGACATAGGGAATATGTTTAGCTAATGGTGAAACAAACGCCAGCAATATCAATAAAAATACTGCAGCACAAATTGCGGAAAGAGGCGTTTTTGCACCAGAGGCCAGGTTTACCCCAGTGCGATTAAAGGAGCCGCTAGCAGGATAGGCAGAGAAAAATGAGCCGCATATATTTGCTAAGCCTTGACCAATAAATTCTTGGTTAGCATTGAACTGGTCTTTTGTTTTTAATGCAATAGCACGAGCAATCGCCATTGCTTCAGTCGATGCCAATAGAGTCATGATCAGAGCCGCACTGAATAATTTTTGCAAGGTGTCGCCACTTAAATCTGGGCTAGAAATTGGTGGGAAGGCTACCGGTATTTCTTGAACCCTTTTGAAGATCCCAATACTAGGTAAAAAAGCTTCTAGTAAAGCCGCTGCAATACTCCCCAAAATAACAGCGACCAGCATAGAGGGTACAAAGCGATTGAGACGTCTCCAGAGTCGAATAGCAATTAATGTGAAAAGTACTAGCACTGGGGCGGAAAGCTGCCATTGATTACTTAGCAGCGCTGACGCAACAGTACTAATAGTTTCTATAACCCCTTTCCCCCTTGGGATACTGATACCAAGCAGAGTTCCAAGTTGACTATTAATAATGAGAATTGCTGCGCCGGCAGTGAAGCCAACAATGACGGAGTGGGGGACTTTTTCAACCCATTTACCAGCTTTGCTAATACCTAATAAAAGTTGCAGAATTCCCACTAAGAAACTGAGTGTGAGGACATAGCCAATATAGATATTTGACTCTGGTAGCGCTAGAGGGGCAATTAAAGCCATCGTGCTTAGCGAAATAGCATTAGCAGGGCCAGTGACCATTAAGCGACTGGAGCCAAACAATGCAGCGATCAAACAAGGAATCATCGCCGCATACAAACCATATTGTGGTGGCATACCCGCTAATAATGCAAAAGCAATTCCTTGCGGCATCACTACAATTGCACCGGTCAGTCCGGCAAAAATATCTGATCGGATTGTTCCTGGGTTTTGATATTCAGGAAGCCATTTACTAAAAGGAAGTTGCCAGCTCATGAAGGTTATATTCGTCCTAATATTAAATCGGCAGCTTTTTCTGCAAGCATCACAGCGGGCCAGTTAGTATTGCCTGATGGCAGGGTTGGCATTGCAGAGCAATCAACTACTCTAAGGCCGTCTACGCCACGAACCCTAAGTGAAGAATCTAACACTGCCATGGGATCATCATCTCTACCCATTTTGCAGGTGCCAGTAGGATGAAAGATAGTCGCTCCATTATTGCGGCAGAACTCGAGTATTTCTTCATCTGATTGTGGGTTGTTGGGTTTTACTTCTCGCACAATGAGGGATCGCAGTGGTTCGGTCTGTGCAATTTTTCTGGCATATTTAACGGCAGCAATACTAATTTCCCGGTCATAGGCAGTCGACATATAGTTTGCATACATCTTTGGAGGTGCGAGTGGGTCCGAAGATTGAATACGTACGTAGCCTCGAGACTCTGGCCGTAATTGACATACCGACATTGTGAATCCAGAAAATGGGTGCACTTTTCCACCGGCCATCTCTGCAGAGAGCGTTGCTAGATGGAACTGGATGTCTGGAGTTTTAGAGTCTTTCATAACGCGTGTAAATAGACCGCCTTGATTGATGCCGATCGAGAGTGGGCCTCCCCGGAAAAATAGCCAGTCCATTCCCATCTTGAATTGCCCAAACCAAGAGGAGAGTTGATCATTGGTAGAGATAGGTTGGTTTAATTCATAAATTAAGCGATGTTGAAGGTGGTCTTGAAGATTCTCTCCAACTCCTGGCAGATCGTGCACTACTGGAATATTAAACTCTTGAAGAAGTTGGGTAGGTCCGACTCCCGATAGTTGCAGAATCTGCGGGCTTTGAATTGAGCCTGCACAAAGGATCACTTCCTGATTTGCGCGCACTATGCTCTTTACACCACGGCGAATGATCTCAACGCCCACTGCTTTTTTATTTTCGAAAATTACCCTACCAACCTGACTGTCTGTTAAGACCACTAAATTCTTACGTTGCTTAGCAGGCTTTAAATAAGCTACTGCGGTGCTGCAACGAAATCCTTTATGAGTAGTGAGTTGATAGTAGCCAACCCCTTCCTGTGTCAAATTGTTGAAATCGTCTGTGTCGGGGACACCTAGAGTGTTTGCCGTCTTTTTGAATGCTTCAACTAATGGATGCTTCTTAGGGATGGATGACGCTTTTAAAGGCCCATTTTGAGAATGGAGTGGCTCGCCTAAACGATCATTACCTTCGGCTTTTTTGAAGTAGGGCAAGACATCATCCCAGCCCCAGCCAGGATTACCGAGATCACGCCAGGTGTCGTAATCTTCCTTTTGTCCGCGAATAAAAATTAAGCCATTGATTGAACTTGAGCCACCTAGCGTCTTACCTCTAGGCCAATAGATTTGGCGATTATTGACGCCCGGATCAGGCTCAGTTTGAAATTTCCAATTGAGTTTAGGATCCCACATTGTCTTTGCATAACCAATAGGCAAGTGAATCCAAGGCGACCTATCTTTGGGGCCTGCTTCAATCAAGCAAACTGAATTTAGAGGATCTTCCGAGAGTCGGTTAGCTAAGACGCAGCCAGAGGATCCGCCCCCAACTATGATGAAATCAAAAGATGTATTTTGCATGCTAATTAAAGCTTTCTTAAACCCAGAATTTCCCGGGCTTGTGTTGGGGTAGCCACTGTTCGGTTATAGGCTGGTGCCATGTCTGCCAGACGTGCAACTAGCTCAGCATTGTCTTTTGCGGCCCGTGTTTTATCAAAGCGAGTATTGTCTTCAAGCCCTGTTCTCACATGCCCCCCTAACTCAAGAGTCCACTCATTCACTGGCAGTTGGTAGCGCGCTACTCCAGCTGCGCACCAAGTAGCGTCTGGCATGACTGCTTTTAATTCGGAGATCAAGAATTCGAGAACTGAGCGTCTTGCCGGCATGGCATTTGGGATGCCCATCACAAACTGTACATGGGCAGGAGCTTTCAAGAGACCTCGTTCGATCAAGTTTGCAGCGTTATAGAGCATGGCTAGGTCAAATATTTCAATTTCTGCTTTGATGTCGTTCTTAAGCATTTCGCTTGCTAATCCATCAACAAATTCAGGAGGGTTCTCGTAAATGCCGTTCGGAAAATTGACTGATCCCGTTGCAAGCGAAGCCATATCAGGGCGATGAAAGAGCATGCCGCCGCGAGCTGACTGGTCTCTACCGCGGCCACCAGTTGAAAATTGAATGATCATGCCAGGACAATGTTTTTTTATTCCTTCTTGTACGAGCGCATAGAGCGCTGGATCTGAGCTTGGTGTCTCATCGAGGTTGCGTACATGAATATGCGCCAATGAAGCGCCTGCTTCATATGCTTTATGAGTTTCTTCAATTTGTTCTGAGGGTGTAACTGGTAGGCCTGGGCAATCTTTTTTTCGAGGGATGGCACCAGTCATTGCCACAGTAATGATTACGGGAGTTGTCATTTCAATTCCAAAAAATTAGTCACTAGTTTCAGATAGGCTGCTTTGAATATCTTTAGCAGCTTGCTTTAAGGGGTTGATATAAAAATCAATCGATTTTTCTTGCATACGTGGGGCCGGACCATGTGCCGTAATGGTGGCAAAGGTTTTATGTTTTGAGTTTATGACTGGAACTGCAATACCAATAAACCCCTCTAGGAAGGCTGATTCATCTAGGGCATAACCATTTTTCCGAATCTTCTCTAATTCAGGAAATAGTTTTTCATAGTTTGTAATGGTATTAGGGGTATAGCTTTCAAATGGTGCATCTCCCAGTGATCTTTGTACTTGGAGCTCAGTCATTCCTGAGAGAAATAATTTTCCGCTGGCAGTGCAGTGAAGAGGGACTCGCATACCGAGATCTACGTGCAAACGGATTGGTGCACTCGTTTCTACGCGATCTAAGTACATCACTTTATTACCATCCAGAATATTGAAGTTACAAGTTTCACCGATTTTTTCAACAAGACGTTTCATTACCGCCACCCGTTGGGAGCGAATGGAGTCAACCGACAGAATATTGATTCCCAGAATTCGGAGTTTTGCACTTGGCTGAAAACGTCTTCCATTGGGGTCGCGCTCAATAAAACCTTGCGCCACTAAAGTATTTAGAAGTCTAAATGCGGTGGGTTTCGCTAAGTGGGTGCTAGTAGAGATGATTTCAAGGGTCAGCGGAAATTCTGATTGGGCAATTGTTTCTAATATCAACAATACCTTTTCCGCCATGCTGGATTTGGCTGATTCTTCGAATATTTCCGAAGGTGGGGTAATGCGGGAGAGCTTTTGTGGCATTTATCGAGAGAATTTTGAATATATTTGCATTTTTAAGTGTTTACCCTTAAAGCATTTCATCTGATGATACTTTAAATTCCATTAGAGAAAATATTAACTAAAAATACGAGACAGTGCAAACAAAAAAGAAATCCACTTTAAAAGTGAACGCAAAGCCTAAGACCTTGAAAAAAAGTGCGGGGGATTTGCCTAAGAAAAAACAAACACCGAAAAAGGTTCTAGTTAAAAAAGCGGGTACTACCGTTAAAGTGCCGCCTGAGTTCACGATGAAACAGGTTAAGGAGATTGTTGCCTTAATTAAAGACGCTGGAACATTTACTACTTTTGGCTATAAGACCGATGAATTTGAAATTGAGATTTCTGTAGGTTCATCAAGTACTGCGGTGGCAAATAATCCTGCTATGCCTCAAGCAATCGGTGCACCGCCTCTTGCTGCTATGGCTTCTGCGATACCAGCCTCAACTGTCCATGAGGTATCAGCCTCCGAACGCCTGATTACAAGCCCAATGATTGGAACGTTTTACCGCAGACCAAGTCCTAGTTCGCCGCCTTTTGTTGAAATAGGCGATCGCGTTGAACCCAAGACGGATGTTTGTATTGTTGAAGTGATGAAATTACTCAATACCATTCCTGCTGAATGGAGCGGCAAGGTATCTCGGATTTTGGTGGAGGATGGTGAAAATATCGAAGCTGGTCAAGCTCTAATGGTGAT
>CAIMPQ010000073.1 GCA_903843315.1 uncultured beta proteobacterium | reverse complement strand
TGTAAAGTATGGGGAATGAGATTGATATCAACAATACAAGCAGTTGCAGTGTCTTCTGTTTTGTTCACTGTTAGTGAAACCCCATTCACAACAATTGATCCTTTGTATGCCAAAAAGAGTGCCAATTCCTTTGGAGCCTCAATCCGCAGCAGCCAAGAACCGTAGGCATCATTTGCCACTTGAGAAAAGTGAATTACTGTACCAACCCCATCGACATGCCCGCTAACCAAATGGCCCCCTAGGCGATCCTGTAAACGCATTGCCTTTTCGAGATTGACTGGTCCGGGTTTATCTAAGCCGACAGTTTTATTGAGCGACTCCCGTGAGATATCGAGAGAAAAGGTATTGCCATCAAACTGAGTGGCAGTCATGCACGCACCCTGGATAGCAATACTGTCACCCATAGCAACATCATCCAAATACCCTGCGGGCACTTCCACTACCAAATACAAACCGTCGCCCTTTGCTTGAGCGCTCTGAATTTGACCAATGGCAGTAATGATTCCAGTAAACATAGGGTAATTTTAGTTCTTAATGTATCTGAGTCTGACATCTGGACCAAAAAGACTCTGATCAATCACTTGCCAATCTTTTCTTAAATCCAATGAAGGGAGTGTGGGCACATTAGCCATACCAATACCATCGCCGATAAAGAAAGGCGCATAGTAAAGCAGTAACTCATCGACGCAATTTTCTCTCAACATCGATCCATTGAGCTTGAAGCCTGCCTCTACATGGATCTCATTCATGTTACGGTCTTTGGCAAGATATGCAAACAGCGCTGGTAAGTCGACTTTGCCAAATGCATTTGGCATGGCAAGTACTTCTACTCCAAGAGCTTCAAAAGACCTTGCTTTTTCTTGACTGGCAGGTGAATCCAGTTCTGCGCAAACCATCATGACGCCAGATTGTTCAGCATTTCTCAAGATTTTTGAATTGAGTGGAGTCTCTAACTTCGAGTCAATGATGATTCGCCAGGGTTGCCGCTCTGTCATTACCTCTCTGACATTGAGAGAGGGATCATCTTCTTTTACGGTGCCCGCACCAGTGACGATGGCGCAGGCTTGTGCACGCCAGTGGTGTCCATCAGCGCGGGCGAGCGGACCAGTAATCCACTGGCTTTGACCATTGGGTAAAGCAGTTTTGCCATCAAGGCTGGCAGCGATTTTCATGCGGACCCATGGCAAGCCCCGTGTCATTCTAGAAATAAAGCCGCGATTGAGCGCTTGCGCTTCTGATGCTAATAGGCCAGAGTGCACTTCAATACCAGCAGCACGCAACCTCTCCAATCCTTTACCTGCCACCAAGGGATTGGGATCACTCATGGCTGCAAGGACTTTTGCAGGCTTGCTCGCAATCAGCGCATCCACGCAGGGAGGAGTGCGACTAGTATGGTTACAGGGCTCTAAAGTGACATACACCGTTGAGCCCTCAAGAGAATTACCTTTAGATTTAGCGTCAGCGATCGCCTGAACTTCTGCGTGGGCCTGACCTACTTTTTGCGTAAAGCCCCGTCCGATTACTTCGGCATCTTTAACAATGATGCATCCTACCCGCGGATTGGGGTTAGCTAGATAAAGTGCTTTTTGAGCCTCGGCTAATGCCTCGCTCATGAACTGTTGGTCAACTGCGCTGTACATGGGTCTATTAAACCATTCAATGACAGCGTTTTGTATCTCTGGCTGGATCGCAGATACGCCAACGCCCACCGCTACCCAAAATGAGCTGGCGCTCGAGCTCAGGTGCTCTGCGGTGACCCAAGATCAAGCGGTTAGCGACAAAGCCACCATGCCCAGTTTTGGCGGCTCCAGCAGCATTCCATAAAATCCCTTTTTTGCCAGAATGCGGATCCTGAAACTGCTTGCCACCACCCTTAAAGTAAATTGGGTCTATTGCACTTTGCGAGAACCAATGCTTGGCTACGCAGTTTGGCTTGGATGTTTTTGCCAAGCAGCCACTCTGGATAAGCCACCCCTGATCCCAACTCTCTGAGCCATTCTTGATTGGTCCACTCATAGAAAAAGGGCTTATCAAAACCGCCTCGCCTAAATGTAACGCTTGCTGTCTCGCGAAATGGGCGTGAGCAATAAATCGTCTAGCAATAGAGTCGATTTCTCGGGCTGCGACCTGCTCTCGCAACAGGGGCATCGAGATGGTTGTCATGATGGCAAAAATACATAATACCGCCATCAACTCCAGCAGGGTTGCACCAGACTGTTGATGAAAATGCCTATTCAAAAACTTGACGCCAATTTAAGCGAGTGGCAATACCCGTTTTTTCATCTAGAGCAACATGAACCTGTATTGCCGGTTTTGACTTACTCGTAATTAACCAATGATTTTTGGAAATCGATTGAATAAAACAAGTGTTCTCACTCAATGTGGAAAGGTTGGAGAGATTTTTCTCACACGCAAGTACCGATTTTTCGGATTCCATAAAGCCTTGTTGGGCCATGGCAATGGTGTTGACTTCCACTATTCGTAAAGCAGTGAGGCGCTCTAAGCAAACCAATAAGGAAGAACCCAGAAGTAATAAGGAGGTAACCCATACCAGAATCATGGCAGATTTCGGGTGCTAAAAGTACGCTCTAGCTTGATATGTAGTGCTGCCCCATCCGTCATCTGAAGCTCCACCCGATATAAGTTCTGCCCTGACTGGTCTGATTGCATCGAGCTCTTGAGCTCCTCTATCAGCAAGCTATTTACCCCATTCATCAGGGTGGTATTTTGCATTCGACCCTCACGATCAAGTGACTGACAAACTAATGATCCCCCATTCACCTTCACACCTTTCGGAATGCCCGCTTGTCTATCCACCAAAAAACCTAGATATACCAATTCATTTTTAGTTCGTTCCATATTGAGAACATTACCAATGCAATCAAAATCGATTCCATTTGATAACTCATGTCGAACAACTATGGCATCAGAGCCGCGATAACCTGTTTTTTTCTGAACCTCGATATCAGGATTCTTTGAAAAATGATTCCTAGTTTTCTGACTTGATTTGATATTGCGATAACCTGCCATGCGGATGGCTCGCCCAATGAGTTCGAATGCGCGTTCAGCCTCAGAAATCAGCGCCTGGGATTTTTCATGTTGGATTTGTTTGGCTACCAAATCAGCGCTTGTTTTTAACAGTGGGTTTAGCAACACCATGCTGAGTGCGAGAGCGACCAGGCATTCGAGGAGATTCATCTATGACGCCTTTGATAGGGGCGTCATCATTTGCTCTAAGGTGCTCGCCAATCTCAAAAGCATCTAATTCCTTTCTGAGTTGAGTTCTTTTGCTTTCTTCCTGTGCCATGCGTAGGGTCAGAGTTTGATAAGCACCTACCAAGGTCATCCAAGACCCCAAAATGAGGCTCATAGCCAGTAAAACCTCCAGCAAGACAAAGCCATCAGATTTAGCTAGCGGCTTTATGGGTAAAACTTGCTCTGCGAAGTACATGCCAGCATTTTCAGGGGGTCTTGCCGGGCTTCAAACACTTTGCCATGGCTATTGCTGTCCGAAAGCTGGGATATTCCTGTAGTACTCAACCGTATTCCCCTCCTCAGCTTAAAATAGAAGGCTATGCCAAATACCCTCGCCTCCACAGAAGAAATCATTGCTGAGCTACGTGCCGGCAAGATGGTCATTCTCGTCGACGAAGAAGATCGTGAAAACGAAGGTGATTTAGTTTTAGCTGCCGATCACGTCACTGCCGAGGCAGTGAACTTCATGGCTAAGCATGGTCGTGGTCTGATTTGCCTCACCTTAACTCGTGAGCGCTGCCAACAACTCAACCTCCCTCTCATGGTGCGCGATAACGGCACCTCCATGGGCACCAATTTCACAGTCTCTATTGAAGCGGCAACTGGCGTTACTACCGGTATCTCTGCTGCAGACCGAGCCTTAACTATCAAGACTGCTGTAGCACCGAATGCAAAGCCAAGCGACTTAGTTCAACCTGGTCATATTTTTCCTTTGATGGCACAACCGGGTGGGGTCTTAATTCGCTCAGGTCATACTGAAGCAGGTTGCGATCTTGCTGCTATGGCGGGTTGCTCTCCAACTGCGGTGATTTGCGAAATCATGAAAGACGATGGCAGCATGGCACGCTTGCCTGACTTAATCGAGTTTGCGAAAGAGCATCAGTTAAAGATTGGAAGCATTGCAAGCCTCATTCAGTACCGCAGCCAAAATGAAAGCATTGTGGTG
>CAIMPQ010000072.1 GCA_903843315.1 uncultured beta proteobacterium | reverse complement strand
GTATTGGTCATCGATTGCACACGCACCGGTGCATCGCCACCCACAGTAATGATGTTGGTTTTCCAGGCAACCGTTGCTTGACGTGTTGCTCTTTTAGGAGAAGGTCCTAATGGAAGTGATGGTAAAGAATTATTAGAGGGCATTGGGATCTAATCTTTAATTTAACTATTTGAGCCACTCAATGGGGTGCTCGTTTGGCTGTGCATTGAGCTCTTCATCTGAGTCTTCATCAGACTCAAGCTCTGTGAGCTCGATCTCTGCATTATGTACGGCACGCTCACGCACTTTCGTGCGATCTACTACATCTCCTGCTAACTGACCACAGGCAGCAGCAATATCGTCCCCACGGGTCTTACGGACAGTAGCGACCATGCCTGCATCCAATAGGATGCTCGCAAAAGCATGGATACGCTGTGCTGATGAGCGCTTCAAGCCAGACTCTGGGAATGGGTTAAACGGAATCAAATTGATTTTGCACTTGATGTTTCTTAATAAGCGCACCAACTCTTTTGCCTGAATATCTGAATCATTCACACCATCGAGCATGCAGTATTCAAAAGTGAGGAAATCTCTTGGCGCAAATGGCAAGTAACGTTCACAAGCATCCAGTAATTCGCGTAATGGGTATTTCTGATTGAGTGGTACGAGTTGATCACGTAGTGCATCGTTCGGTGCGTGCAATGACACTGCCAAGGCTACCGGACAATCTTGTGCCAAGCGATCAATCATCGGTACAACACCCGATGTAGAAACGGTAACGCGCCGACGTGACAATCCATACGCTCTGTCATCCAACATCAAACGCAATGCAGACACCACATTGTCGTAATTGAGGAGGGGCTCGCCCATACCCATCATCACCACATTGGAAATCACACGTCCTGTGTGCTCCCAACCTGGGGTTGGATATTTCTCTATTCTGCGAATCGCTTCTGGATCACTGCGCAAAAGATGTTCAGCAAACCACAATTGGCCAATAATTTCACCAGAAGTGAGATTGCGTGAAAAACCTTGGCGGCCAGTTGAGCAAAAACGGCAATTAACCGCGCAACCTGCTTGAGACGAGATACACAAAGTGCCTCGATCATCCTCAGGTATAAATACGGACTCGACCGCATTCCCAGCGCCCACGTCCAGCAACCACTTACGGGTACCGTCTGCGGCGTGTTCATCTTTAATTACAGGAAGAGAAAGAACTTCTGCCTTGTCTAGCAAGGCCGCCCTGAAGCTTTTTGCTAGATCACTCATGTCATTAATGTCGGCTACACCACGTTGGTGTATCCACTGCATGAGCTGCTTTGCCCGAAAGGGCTTTTCATTCAACCCCGCGACATACGCTGCCATTTGGTCAGCGTCAAAATCTAAGAGATTTACGCGCGGGGAGGTCAATGCGCCTACTTATCAGTAAATAGGTGATTGATTAACGATTGAAAACATTCATGCCAGGGAAGAAGAATGCAACTTCCACAGCAGCTGTTTCAGGAGCATCAGATCCATGCACTGCATTTGCATCAATGCTGTCAGCAAAATCAGCACGGATTGTGCCTTTATCTGCTTTCTTAGGATCAGTCGCACCCATCAAGTCGCGATTCTTAGCGATGGCGCCTTCACCTTGCAACACTTGAATCATCACAGGACCAGAAATCATGAAGCTCACCAAATCTTTGAAGAAAGGACGATCTTTGTGAACGCCATAGAACTGCTCAGCTTCAACCTGGGACAGGTGCGCCATTCTGGAAGCAATAATCTTCAAACCAGCGGATTCAAAACGATCATAGATTTTGCCGATGACGTTTTTAGCGACAGCATCAGGTTTGATAATAGAAAGGGTGCGTTCAATTGCCATGCAAGACTCCAATAGTGATTTCAAAGATATTTGTTTAGTAGAGCCAAAACGAGCTGATTACCCCGCCCTACTTCAACGACCCCCGAATTATACAATGCCTGACCGTATTTACCCCTATAGAAGTAGGGCTAAGCCCTTGAATTTACAGGGCATAACCCTTTGATTTGTAATCTTTTTACCGGGGGTCTTGAAATTCATGTGTTTTGTCTATACTTAGTGTCAACAGCCCTGCATGGGCTCATGTATTTACTATGAAAAAGAAGGAGTCAATATGAGTGATCTCAACTCTTACGGCTTTGGGCAAACAGGCTCGATTAGCACCATTCAGATACGCAACCGCGTATTGCGCAACACCTATGCCCTTTTGGCACTATCCATGGTTCCAACAGTCATTGGCGCCTGGCTTGGGGTTGCAATGGGCCTCGACCTATTCTCTAGCAGTCCATTCATTGGTTTCATCGTCTTTATGGCAGTGGCTTTTGGCTTCTTCTGGGCCATTGAAAAGAATAAAGATACTGGCGTAGGCGTTTTACTCCTACTCGGGTTTACTTTCTTCATGGGCATCATGATGTCCCGCTTGATTGGGTTCACCCTCAATAGTTACAGCAATGGCGCGACTCTCATTATGCTGTCCTTCGGCGGCACTGCAGCGATCTTTGCGGTGATGGCAAGCATTGCTACTGTGAGCAAGAGTGACTTCTCTGGCATGGGCAAATGGTTGATGGTTGGCGTTCTGCTCTTGATCGTTGCCTCATTGGCAAATATCTGGTTGCAGTTGCCAGCGCTGATGTTAACTGTGATGGTTTTAGCAATCGCGATCTTCTCCGCCTTCATCTTGGTGGATGTTCAGCGCATCATCAATGGTGGTGAAACAAACTACATCATGGCTACTTTGGCAATTTACTTAGATGTATACAACGTCTTTACCAATTTACTGGCGCTTTTAGGTATTGTTGGTGGTAACAGAGATTAGGCATCCCTTTTAATCCCATGAATAAAGGCGCTCTAGGCGCCTTTATTTTTATGTCTTGCCGCCAATATCACTTGGCAGTTAAATCGTCACACCACGCGTAGTAGGTATTCACCCATTGGCTAATCGGGCCTTCACTAGCTCGCCCAGAGCCGCATCCTACCAATTTATTTTCACTAATGTCGTAGACACCAAAACCGCCCTTATACGCAATTTGTAATTTCTTTCCATCTGCAGAGATGGTGCCAATTTCATAAGCTTTATAAGTCGGATTTTGATACATAAACTCAACATGCTGCCCATCTTGTTTCAGAATGGTTAATGTGGCAGTGATAGATTGATTCTGTGTTTTGGGATTCTTTTGGGATGCGTTGATTGAAGTTTCAACAGTATTACCACTATAGACCTTAGCTAAGCTTGGGATGGTTTGCGCATTTACAAGGAAACTCATTCCCAGGCCAAGCGCGAGGCCGATAGCTGATTTCATAAAATCCCTTTGTGTGAAATTAAAATACTATAACGACGTTTTATCACACAACTGTATCAACCTAACTATATTTCCAGCGGAATGAACGCCCACCTAAAATTAGCTAGATTAGTTTGCTACAAACATGCTCACCGCATAAGACAATGCAATCAAAATCAATAAGATCACAAAACTATCCGAGGCTTTCATGACACACTCCCAGTAGTGGATGAAATCATTAACAGCAATAAGCTGCTGGACAACTTCAATCTACTCTTCTATAAGATAGGAAGTTAGGCTTAGTGCACCGCTTCTATGCGTGATGCACTAAATTAGCGCCAAGGTTGATTAAATACTTCTAAATTATTGATTTAGATGGTCATTGCAGCTCAATTGGAGGTCTATAGGCGGTCAAATACGGCTATAGACTCAACGTGGGAGGTGTGGGGAAACATATTGATGATCCCTGCACTACTGAGCGTATAGCCTGCGTGATGACACAAGATCTCCACATCTCTTGCCAAGGTCTTGGGATTACAAGAGACATACACAATCCGTTCAGGAAGTAAGTCGCTTGCTTGAGTATGCAATTGTGCAAGCGCTTTACAGATTTCCATCGCCCCTTCGCGCGGCGGATCCATCAGCCAACGCTCTGCTTTTCCCCATGAGGCAATGGTTTCTGTGGTGATTTCAAACAAATCACTTTGCATAAAGCTGGCTTTATCAGTGAGGCCGTTATGTTCGGCATTTTCTGTTGCTCTAGCAGTTAAGCTGGCCAATCCTTCAATTCCTAAAACTGCTTTTGCTTTTCTCGCAAGGGGTAAGGTGAAATTACCAATGCCGCAAAATAAATCGAGTATGCGATCCGTATTTTTTACTTCCAATAAACGCATGGCTCTACTCACGAGTGCGCGATTCATCATGTGATTGACTTGCGTGAAATCCGCTGGCTTAAAAGGCATCTCGATTTCAAACTCAGGGAGGCGATAGCAAAGCTTGCCTGTTTCTGGGTAAAACGGTGCTACAGTCTCAATCCCTTTGGGTTGCAACCAAATCCATACTTGATGATCGTCAGCAAATGTCCTTAAAAGCGCCTCGTCGGCCGCTGTTAACGGCAAGAGGTTGCGGAATACCAATGCAGTGACTGGTTGAGCCTTCTGAGGATCATCAGACCCCGGTTCTTCTGGCTCACCTACCGCGATTTCAATTTGCGGCATGCGATCGACGATCGATAAGCCCATAACCAATTTACGCATCTCGGGGAGTAATACGGAAACATACTTTGGCAGAATTTCGCAGGCAAGCATGTCAGCGACATAACCACTCTTCCCTTCATGAAATCCAATCAGTACTGTGCCCTTCTTAATGGAGCGATTCACGGCACTTAAACGTGCTCGATGGCGGTACTCCCAAGCGGGACCTCCCATGGGGCGCAGAATTTCTAATGGTTTTACTTTGGCAATGTGCTGAAGATCATCTTCCAGGACGCGCTGCTTCATCGCTACTTGTGCTCGAATGTCTAAGTGCTGCATTGTGCAACCACCGCAGATTCCGAAAGCTTTGCATTTGGGTTCTGCTCTGAATACAGCTGGCTTTAATATCTCGCGTACTTTCGCCTTACTAAAACGGGCTTTTTCACTGGTGATCGTATAGGTGACCAACTCTGTCGGTAATGCGCCTTTGATAAAGAGAACCTTTCCGCTTTGACCTTGGATAAGCTCCTCGTCATTGGGCGCTAGACGGGCAATACCTTGGGCATCTAAATCTAGGGCTTCAACTTGAATTGGCGCAGTCACTTCAATATTGACTGGCTTAGCCCCTCTACGCATTCGGAGCAAAACCTTGGAGGTATTCTTGCCACTGTCCACCGTTTGGCTCTTTAGCTTCTTTTTCTAAATAGGCTTTTACATAATCAATTTCTTCTTGATACTCTTCTAATGAGAAACCGCCGCGCAACAATTGGAAGCGGCAATACATTAAGTAAGTATTGACGACATCGGTTTCACAATAACGACGAATATCATTGATCTTACCCTCTTGATAGGCGGGCCACACTTGACTGCCATCCATACCCATCTTGCCTGGGAATCCACAAAGCTTTGCTAAGCCGTCCAAGGGTGCATTAGCCCGACCGTTGAATTTAGCGAGCAAATCCATCATATCGAGATGGCGCATGTGATAACGGCTAATGTAGTTATTCCATTTGAATTCGCGACTGTCTGAGTCTTGGCTCTCGCCCATCTCCCAATACCGCGGTGCTTGAATATGATTTGCTAATGCGCGGTAATGAAGTACTGGTAAATCAAAGCCACTCCCATTCCAGGAAACCAATTGGGGTGTGTACTTTTCGATTAAATCAAAGAATGCTTGTACCAAGACTTTTTCTTCGTCCTGTGGGGTGCCTAAGGTACCAACCTTAATCTGGGGAGCACCCTCTTTGGTGGTTCTGCGAATCACACAGGAAATCGCAACGATCTTTTGCAAATACAGGGGCAGAAATTCGCTTCCGGTTTTGGTGGCACGGTCCGCCATTGCTTTGGCAGCAACCTCGACATCGCTCATGGAATCTGGATAATCTTCTAGACGACGCAGTCCAGTGACATCTGGAATGGTCTCAATATCAAATACCAGAACAGTGGCCATGGCCCTTACCCTATTTCAGTAGCATTACTGCAAATACGGAGTGGGATTAACTGGCTTACCGTTGACGCGTAATTCAAAATGGAGTTTAGGGGCGTTGGTATCTGTGTCCCCCATTTCGGCAATCTTCTGACCCTTGCGCACAGTGTCACCCTCTTTTACCAAGAGTTTGCTGTTGTGAGCGTAAGCAGTCAGGTAAGTGTTGTCATGCTTAACAATGATTAAATTGCCATAACCGCGCAAACTGTTACCGGCATAAACCACCTTACCGTCAGATGCAGCAAGTACTGGCTCGCCGACTTTGCCTGCGATATCAATACCTTTATTGCTTTCACTAAATTCAGCGCTAACCTTGCCTTTGGCTGGCCAAGACAAACGAATGCCCGGTTCAGCCACCACTTCAGATTTTGCTACTTCTAGGGAGGGGGAAGATGTTTCTGACTTCTCTACAGCAGGCGTTGATTTTTTCTCAGGAGCCTTTGCAGCCTTCGATCCCGCTGGCGCCTTAACGATGATTAAGTCGCCCACCTCAATCACGTTTGGATTAAAGCTGGGATTTGCAGCGCTATTCCATTGCGCCACATCCCGCGGTGCTTGACCATTATCTAAGGCGATCCGCGCTAAGGTGTCACCTTTTTTAACACGATAGTAACCTGGGGGGGTTGGCTCTACAGTACTGCTAGTGCGATCAGTCACACTGGCTGGTTTAGTGCGAGGTGTAGAGCAACCCCCAATCAGCAGCAATGATGCAGACAGAAGAGCGATCAAGAAACTTTTGGATAAGCTTTTAGGCATATTAGGTATTGAATTTACGATAGATCTCATACTACCCCTGATTGTAAGGGGACAAAAAAGACCTCGTCCAGCACAGTCCTTTGATAGCGCTGGGAGCTCATTCTTTCGACCATGATGAGTTGTTGTTCTTTCTCATTTTTAGCAACGGGGGCAACTAAACGACCGCCAATAGCTAATTGGTCCAATAAGGCATCCGGAATTCCCAGCCCTGCTGCTGCCAGAATAATCCCATCAAAGGGCGCGGCTTGCGGCAAGCCCAAAATACCATCACCGTAAATCAGGCGTAAATTATTAATTCGGAATGGGCGTAACTTTGCTCTGGCCATATCATGTAGTGGCCGAATGCGCTCTACTGAATAAACTTCGTCCGCCAAAAGGCTGAGAACTGCTGCTTGATATCCACAGCCAGTACCAATTTCTAATACTTTACCCAGCTTATGTCTGGGTTTATGCAATAACTCAATCATGCGAGCCACAACCGATGGCTTGGAGATCGTTTGTTCATGACCAATGGGCAGTGCGGTATCTTCATACGCTTGCGCATGCAAACCCGCATCCATAAATGCATGGCGCGGAACAGTGGCTATTGCCTCTAAGGTTTTGCCGTGCTTAACACCGCTGGCGTGTACTTTAGCTGCCAGCGCTTGACGGTAAGCTGCGAAACGTTCTGTTGGAGCCTTCAACCGCGATCCCAACCATTCGCACACATCGCTGCTAAGCGGGCATGATGGGTTAAATCGAGTTGCATTGGCGTAATAGAGATGCATCCTTCGGCAACTGCATGAAAGTCAGTACCTTCAGAACCCTCTTTGACATCCCCAGCCGCTCCGATCCAATAGATCTTATCGCCGCGCGGACTATCTTGAACCACTACGGGTTGTGAATGATGGCGATTACCTAAGCGCGTTACACGCCAACGAAATAAATCTGCATAAGGACGATTGGGAATATTGACGTTGAGCAAAGTAGCCGTTCCTTCAGTGCGGGCTAATGTTGAAACTAACATTTGTGCCACAACATCATGGGCTGCTTTAGCAGCATCTTCAATGCGATTCCAACCACGATCAATTTGAGAGAACGCAATTCCGGGAACGCCAAACATCACCCCTTCAACTGCAGCTGCTACCGTACCTGAATATAGAACATCCTCACCCATATTTTCACCCTGGTTAATACCTGAAATTACGAGATCGGGTTTCTCATCCAAAAAGCCAGTCATAGCAACGTGGACGCAATCGGTCGGCGTGCCATTAATAAAGAAGAAGCCATCACGCTCTCCGCCAGCCACCCGATGAATCGAGAGCGGCCTAGAGAGCGTTAAGGAATTAGAAGCACCGCTATGATTTTGCTCAGGGGCAATCACGGTAATACGACCCAAGGGACGCACAGCATTGACCAAAGCTAGTAGGCCAGGAGCTAAATAACCATCATCATTCGAAACCAAGATATGGGGCTGACGTTCACTCATGGGTATTCATTACTTTCACTTATCTACTAGTTAACTAATTTAAATATTACTTGCTGGAGTTAAGGCGCGTCCTCTGAACCAGCCATAAATTACCGGCAACACCAAGAGTGTCAAGATAGTGGTAGTTACCATACCTCCCACAATTACCAACGCTAAAGGGCGTTGTGCCTCAGAACCAATCGAGTGAGATAGCGCAGCAGGCAATAAACCTAAGCCAGAAAGTGCAGCAGTCATTAATACGGGGCGCACGCGCAATGATGCACCTTCGACCATGATGTCTTTCATCTCACCATGCTCAGTAGCAGCAGTCTTATTAATAAAGGAAATGAGAATCACGCCATCCTGAATTGCAATACCAAAGAGCGACAAGAACCCGAAGAAGGCTGAGATACTGAGCGTCTCTCCGGCGAGATGCAATGCAATCACCCCACCAATAGCCGCAAATGGCACATTAATCATCACAATGAATGCATCACGGAAGTTACCAAACGCACTCACGAGGAGTAAGAAGATGCCCAAGAGCGCTAAAGGCACAATCAACATCAGCTTCTTCTGCGCCTGCTTCATCTGGTTGAACTGACCATCCCAGCTAATCGAGTAATTTGGCGGCAAAGTAATATTCTTTTCAACTAAGAATTGCGCATCTTCCACAGCACTGCCCAAGTCACGGTCACGTACACTAAATTTAATGGCGATATACCGCTTACCCGCTTCGCGATAAATAAAGAAGGGGCCATCCGTTAATTGAACAGTCGCCACCATTGAAAGTGGGATTTTCATCCCATCAGGAGAATCCACCAATAAATGACCAATATCTGCTACGTCATTACGACTGCCCTCATTCAGACGAATCGCAATACCAAAGGTTTTTTCATCTTCGAGTAAGTTCGTTACTGCTGCGCCACCAATGGCATTGGCTACAACTGTTTGAATATCATTCATGTTGATGCCGTAGCGCGCTGCGCGATCCCGATCAATCTGAATATTCAGTGTGGGCTGACCAAGTTCTTTCAAGATACCTTCATCAGCCACGCCACGGACTAGTTTTAGTTGGTTGATGACCTCATGGGCCTTCTGATCCAAGACCTCAAGATCTGTTCCATAAATCTTGACTGAGTTTTCACCCTTTACACCAGACAAAGCCTCATTCACGTTATCTTGAATATATTGAGAGAAACTATAAGTAACACCGGGGAT
>CAIMPQ010000071.1 GCA_903843315.1 uncultured beta proteobacterium | reverse complement strand
TGCTGCCCTTAAAAAGCAAGGGGCAAAAATATCAGAAGGACCAGAATTACGTAAAGCGATTTTAGAGAGACTTATTGTTGAAAAGATTCAGATACAGAATGCTGGTCAAGAGGGTATTGTTATTACTAACAAAGAATTAGAAAAAATTATTGGCGATATCGCAGCTAAGAATAAATTAACTTATGCAGAATTTAAGACAAAAGTAATTGACTCCGGATCTTCTTTTGAACGCTACAAAGAAATGTTGCGTGATGATATTATAATTTCACGTTATAGAGAGCGCGAAGTTGAAGCTAAACTCAAAATTTCTGATGCGGAAATAGATAACTATATTACTGATCGAACTCGTGCTATATCTAGTGCAACAGCACAAAGTTCAACCCAGGCTGCTAATGGTGGCCCAGAAGAAATTGATGTTGCACAGATTTTTATACCATTGGATGCAGGCGCAGGCGCTCAAGCAGAAGCAAAAAAGAAAGCGGATGTCTTATTGCGTGAAGCAAGGGGTGATGTAGACTTCATGCAATTGGGAGCAATGGCAGCAAAAGATAATCCAAAAATTAAATTTCAGGAATTAGGCTATCGTACTCCGGATAGATTGCCACAATTGTTTTATGAGGCTATTAGAAATACTGGAAGCGGTCAAGTTGCAAATAGCGTTGTGAAAAGTCCTGCGGGCTACCATGTCCTGAAGGTGCTGGACCGTCGCGCTATTGCTGCTGGTGCACCAACTCAGGCCGCTCCACAAGAGTCCGCGCCAAGCAATCCTCAAAATATCCCAATAACCCAAACTATGGCTCGCCATATTTTGTTACGCAGTCGTGCTGGCTTAAGTGATCAAGATGCTGAGCGACGTCTACAAGGGTATAGGGATCAGGTTCGCGCAAAGACCTCTGATTTTGGAGAGCTTGCGAAAAAATATTCTGAGGATGGCTCTGCTCCCAATGGCGGTAGCTTAGGTTGGATGGGTCCTGGGGATTTAGTGCCTGAATTTGAATTGGCAATGAACCGACTGCAGATTGGTGAGATTAGTAATCCAGTGAAGACTGAGTTTGGTTGGCATTTAATTCAGGTATTGGAGCGTCGTGAGGGGCAATTTACTGTTGAAAAACAACGCCAGCTTGCGCGTGCGGCGATTCGTGAAAGAAAGTTTGAGCAAGCCTATCAGGACTGGATTCGTGAATTACGCGATACCGCAACAGTAAAAATTCTGAATGTGGATGATGCAGCAACCAGCGCCCCTCGTTAAATTAGGAATTACAACTGGTGAACCAGCTGGTGTAGGGCCTGAAGTTTCCTTAGCTGCTGCTTTGCATTTTGTTGGCGAACAATCTGATGTTGAGATTACTTTACTGGGTGATATCAGTCTATTCACATTCCCTGAAGACAAAGTTGCAAATGGGCATGAGCGTATTAAAATTGAATCAAGCCCATTGGCTGCCACTGTCGTGCCAGGCATTCTAAATCCTGCCAATGCTCAGTATGTTTTACATCTTTTAAATCAAGCAAGTGATGACTGTTTGCGGGGTCGATTTGATGCCATGATTACGGCACCAGTCCAAAAGAGTGTGATTAATGCTACTGGCATTCCTTTTACAGGACATACAGAGTATCTAGCGCATCGCTGCAATGCAGAGCATGTTGTCATGATGTTATGTGCCCCGTTGCCTCTGGGTTTCTTGGGGATCAAAGCGCCTAAAGATTTACGAGTTGCGCTAGTGACTACCCATTTGCCATTAAAAGATATTCCCTCAGCAATTAGCTACGACCTCGTGTTGGAGACAATTCAAATTGTTGATCAGGACTTAAGAAAAAAGTTTGGTATTGCTCAGCCCGTGATTCGGGTAGCAGGATTAAACCCTCACGCAGGAGAGTCTGGCTATTTAGGACATGAAGAAATAGAAGTAATTTTGCCTGCGATTGAGTCTGCTAAAAAACTGGGTATAGAAGTGTCAGGACCTTACCCGGGGGATACGATGTTTGATGCTGCTGCGCTCGAACAGGTCGACGCATTTATTGCGATGTATCACGACCAAGGATTGGCGCCATTCAAAATTGTTACTTTTGGCGGCGGGGTGAATGTCACTCTGGGGCTGCCGATTATTCGAACTTCAGTGGATCATGGAACTGCTTTAAATATTGCCGGTAAAGGCATTGCAGACTCTGGCAGCATGCTTGAGGCCATTCGTTTAGCTTATCAGCTAGTAATTAGCCAAAGAAAGCTAAGCTGAAGAATGCATCGCGCACGCAAACGATTTGGCCAGAATTTC
This sequence comes from uncultured beta proteobacterium, assembly GCA_903843315.1. Classification (GTDB taxonomy): domain Bacteria; phylum Pseudomonadota; class Gammaproteobacteria; order Burkholderiales; family Burkholderiaceae; genus Polynucleobacter. The sequence goes on along the minus strand of CAIMPQ010000071.1, from coordinate 3,288 downwards.
TTGCAAGATGAAGGAATTATTTACTCTATCGTCTCATTAATTAATCCAAGCGCGGATATGCAGGTGATTGAGATTGGTCCTGGCCTCGGAGCTTTAACTAGACCCTTATTAAGAAATCTCGACCATCTCGATCTTTTAGAAATTGATCGTGACTTGGTCGCTTATTGGCATCAGCAAAATCTTCCTGGCTTAACAGTCATTGAGGGCGATGCACTTCAATTTGATTTCTTAGAGTGGGCTCAAAATCAAGCTGATAAAAAGGGTTTCTGTAAGGTTGTAGGTAATTTACCTTACAACATTTCTTCCCCATTATTGTTTCATCTGGTTGCTGCAGCAAAATTGATCGACGAGCAAGTATTTATGTTGCAGGCAGAAGTAGTGGAGCGAATAGTCGCGAAAGCAGGTAGCTCTGACTTCAGTAGGCTTTCGGTGATGCTCCAAGCCCGTTACGATATGGAGCTTGTCCTTGAGGTGCCCCCAGAAGCCTTTGATCCTAAGCCCAAGGTGAACTCTGCGGTAGTGCGCATGATTCCACGTCAAGATTTTAATTTAAGTGATACACAGTGGAGATCTCTAGAAAAAGTGGTCGCAGCCGCCTTCTCCCAAAGAAGAAAAATGTTGCGGACCAATTTACAGGCGTTTTCAGAAAGGTTAAAACTAACTGAGAACGAATTAAAAGCAAGAGCGCAAGATATCTCAGTAGAACGCTACATTGAGTGGGCTAAAGTTTTAGCCTCTTAATTTGATTTAGATGAATAGGCCCCAGGATCTATCACCCGCATTTCAGATTCGATCCAGCCTTCCACTTCTTGCTGAAGCGCTTCACCAGACTTGCCGGTAGAAGAAATAGCGGGCCCAATCGAAAAGATCACTGTGCCCGGCTGCTTCAAGAAACTATTCTTAGGCCAAAAATTACCCGCGTTGTGCGCAATAGGAATCACTAATGCACCTGTAGCGCTAGCTAGGCGAGCTCCACCTTTACGGTAAGGCTTGGTAGAACCTCTGGGAGTTCTAGTGCCTTCAGGAAATAACATAATCCACTTACCATCACTTAAGCGTTTGCGACCTTGGCTTGCAACCGATAGTGCGGACGTTTGTTTATTGGCGCGGTTGATATGAATCATTTTGAGTAATGCCAAAGCCCACCCAAAGAATGGAATCCAAAGTAATTCACGCTTAAAGACAAAGCATAGCTGCTTAGGCAGTAAAGCAATATAGGCAATTGTTTCATAAGCAGATTGATGCTTGCTTAAGATGATGACTGGCTGGTCAAGAACGGCGATCATATTCTCCATCCCACGAATTTCATAATGAATACCACACAGATGCCAAGCTAACCAAATAACGACTTTGTTCCAAAAGCCGATAAAGCGGTAGCGATTTTCAGGGCTCAGAAAAGGAAACGCCAACATGCACAACACTGACCAAATAGGTGTGAAGACCAGTAAAAATAGGGTAAATAGTGTTGAGCGGATAAAGATCATAGACTTTCTAAACCTTATTTTCTAATAAGCTATTTGTAAAAGCCATGAGATCAGCGTGAATTTGGGTGCCTTCTGGCAAGTTGCCTTTTGCTAGCGTGTTCTGACCCTTGCCGGTGAGTACCAGATGGGGTGAGGCGCCGAGCACGGTTCCAGCCTGAAGATCACGCAAGGAATCACCAACAATGGGCACACCCAAAAGTGGCTGGGCGTTGTCAGTCTTTTTATAACGTAAGGCAATTTCTTTCATCAGTCCTGGAGCAGGCTTACGGCAGTCACAGCCATGCGAGTCCATATGCGGACAAAAGAAGATGCTGTCAATATGTCCCCCTAATGGTTTGAGTAACTGCTCCATTTTGCTATGCATTGCTTGCAAATCATTGATGGTGAAGTAGCCTCTAGATATGCCAGATTGATTGGTAGCAATTGCAATTTGATAGCCAGACTGGTTTAAAAGGGCAATCGCTTCAAGACTGCCAGGGAGTGGAACCCACTCATCTACGGATTTCACGTAGTCATCGCGATCTTCATTGATCACGCCATCGCGATCAAGAATGATTAACTTGGAAGAGCTGTTGCTCATGCTAATTTGCCGAGATCGGCAACGAGATTCATTTTCTGGTGAAGTTGTTGCAGGAGGGCTAAGCGGTTATCGCGAAGCTCTAGATTGGGGTCCATCACCATGACATCCGCAAAGAACTGATCAATTGGTGCGCTTAAGGCAACTAGTGTTTTTAAGAGCTCAACAAATTGACGCTTTTCATAAGCAATAGTTAATGCGGGAGTGATAGCCTCTAAAGCTTGATGTAATGTGGCTTCAGCCGGTATTTGTAATAACTTTTTAGAGCATGCAGCTGGAATAGCTGTTGTAGTTTTCTTTAGAATATTGCTAATCCGTTTATTTGCAGCAGCTAATTGTGCAGCCTCGGCCAATGCATTAAATTCACGTACGGCTGTTAAGCGCTCAATGATGTCGTTAATCTGCGCGGGTTCTTGGCTGAGAACTGCATCAATTTCCGCGCTAGTAAATGGGTTGCCCGCTACAGATTGGTCTCGCAAGTAGGCGCGCATGCGATCAATAATGAACTCATAGATATCTGCAGCCCTTGCTTTTTCCTGAACTTCTTTTTGCGGGAACTGCGCGCGAGCCAATGCAATTAACTCTGGCAAGCTCAACGAAAGATTTTTTTCCAAAAGTAAACGGCAGACGCCAAGAGCATGACGTCTTAGTGCATATGGGTCTTTATCGCCAGTTGGCGCAAGTCCTACTCCCCAAATACCAACTATGGTTTCGAGTTTATCAGCAATGGCCAAAATAGTACCAATCTGGGTTTGCGGCAAAGAGTCGCCAGCAAAGCGTGGCATGTAGTGTTCACTGCAGGCTGCTGCAACTTCTACATTCTCGCCATCATGTATAGCGTAGTAGCGACCCATGATGCCTTGCAGTTCTGGGAACTCGCCAACCATATCGGTTAACAAGTCCGTCTTGGCAATTTCGGCTGCGCGATTGGCAAGTTTTTCGTCTGCGTTCAGTTTTTTAGCAATCTCAGTAGCAATCCCTTGAACACGTTTAGTTCGATCTAATTGGTTTCCTAGTTGATTGTGATAAACCACTTTGCCCAGATCAGCAACACGCGAAGCTAGTGAACGTTTTTGATCTTGCCGAAAGAAGAAGCGAGCATCTGAAAGACGGGGTCGAACAACGCGTTCATTCCCTGAAATGATGGCATTCGGATTATGAGTTTCAATATTAGACACAATCAGAAAGCGATTACATAATTTACCTTGCTTGTCAGTCAATGCAAAG
>CAIMPQ010000070.1 GCA_903843315.1 uncultured beta proteobacterium | reverse complement strand
GAAATCTGGCAACGAAGCGTTGCTGTGGCTGCAGGCTTTGGTAGAACTTTCACTGAGGCTTCTAGCAGTAATGACAGAGTACCCATGGAGCCTGGTAGCAAACGCGAAACGTCATAGCCTGCGACATTCTTCATGACCTGGCCGCCAAATGAAAGATCTTGGCCCTTACCATCCAAAATGCGTGCGCCCAAAACAAAATCCCGGAAATTACCAACGCTGATTCGGCCTGGCCCAGCTAGACCTGCAGCGATTGCGCCGCCAAAGGTTGCCTGTTCACCAAAGTGGGGCGGTTCAAATGCAAGCGTCTGATTTTTTTCTTTAAGGGCCGCTTCAATTTCTTTTAGGGGAGTCCCGGCACGGGCAGTAATAACCAATTCTTCTGGCTGATACTCCAAAATTCCTGAGTAAGCGCGCGTATCTAGTTTTGCAAAACCATTGGGATTACCATACCAAGACTTAGTGCCACCCCCTTCAATAGAGATTTGAGTATTGTTCTTGGCGGCATTCAGTATCTGATCACGAAAAGTATCGATTGTGGCGTTGCTGGTTGAATTAGAGGCAGTCATTAGAAGCGCTCCAATTCTGGATGTGGCAGTTTTCCACCGCTAATACGCATGCGACCATATTCGGCGCAACGATTTAAAGTGGGGATGGCTTTATCTGGGTTCAGTAGTTTTTCTGGATCAAAGGCGTTCTTCACTCCCCAGAAAGATTCACGTTCACCTTCGCCAAACTGCACGCACATGGAGTTAATCTTTTCGATGCCAACACCGTGTTCGCCAGTAATAGTGCCCCCTAGCTCTACGCAGGCTTCCAAAATCTCAGTACCGAATTCTTCGGCGCGGTGCCATTCATCTTGATCAGCGCCGTTGAATAAAATTAGTGGGTGCATATTGCCATCCCCCGCATGAAATACATTCAAGCAACCCAAGCCATATTTTTCTTCCATGATTGCAATACGCTTCAGTAAAGTGGCAATATGCCGACGGGGAATTGTGCCATCCATACAGTAATAATCAGGCGCCAGACGCCCAGCAGCTGGGAATGCATTCTTGCGACCACTCCAAAACTTCAGGCGTTCGCTCTCATCTTTGGAAATTTGAATTCCGCTAGCCCCGGACTCTTCAAGCACTTTAGTCATGCGCTCAATTTCTTCGGCAACTTCTTCTGGAGTGCCATCAGATTCACAAAGCAAAATTGCTGTGGCATCTAAGTCATAACCAGCATGCACAAACTCTTCTACAGCTCTTGTAGTGGCCTTATCCATCATCTCTAAACCCGCAGGAATAATGCCGGCAGCGATGATGGCCGCAACGGCATTACCACCCTTTTCAATATCATCAAAACTAGCCATGATGACGCGTGCTAATTTTGGTTTAGCTATTAGCTTTACCGTGACCTCAGTGACAACTGCAAGCATGCCTTCGCTACCCATCATGATTGCAAGTAAGTCTAAACCGGGAGAGTCAGGGGCTAAGCTACCAAACTCTACAATTTCCCCATTCATCAGAATGCCGCGCACACGCAGAACATTGTGAAGTGTCAGACCATATTTAAGACAGTGAACGCCACCAGAATTTTCATTCACGTTGCCGCCAATGGAGCAGGCAATTTGGGATGATGGGTCGGGAGCGTAGTACAGACCTAAATGAGCTACTGCCTCTGAGATGGCTAGATTGCGCACCCCAGGCTGAACTACTGCAGTGCGGGTAAATGGATCAATGCTCAGAATCTTCTTTAGCTTCGCTAGCGAAAGCACCAAACCTTGAGATATTGGCATCGCACCACCAGATAAGCCAGTCCCAGATCCGCGTGGAACCACTGGAATTTTCATCTCGAAGCAAATTTTCAGGATTTGGGCAACTTGCTCTTCCGTTTCTGGGAGCGCTACAGCCAAAGGCATCCGTCGATAGGCTGCTAAACCATCACATTCATAGGGAATCGTGTCCTCAGGCTCCCAAAGCAGGGCATATTCTGGGAGGATAGGACGCAAGGCCGAGACAAGTTTGGACTGAAGTGCGCTGATAGCGGCTATATCGGGGGGCGGGGTCACCATATTCATAACAACCATTTTAGCCATTTACTTATAATTAAGGCTATGGGAAATCGACTATCAAAAATCGCCACTAGAACCGGTGATGCTGGCATGACTGGCTTAGGTGACGGAAGTCGTGTTGAGAAGGATCATTTACGAATTTGCGCCATGGGCGACGTCGATGAGCTGAACTCAGAAATCGGCGTTTTGATGACCGAAGAGATGCCTGCGAGCATTTCTACTGAATTGAGAGCACTGTTCTTGCAAGTGCAACATGATTTATTTGACTTAGGGGGTGAACTTTGCATCCCTAACTACAAACTGCTCAACCCAGACCATGTTGCTCAGTTAGATGTCTGGCTTGAGAAATACAACAAAGACTTGCCGCCATTAACGGAATTTATTTTGCCTGGTGGTACTCGTGCCGCTGCACAAGCACATGTTTGTCGCACTGTTTGCAGAAGAGCTGAACGCTCTATCGTACGATTAGGTTGGGAAGAACCTTTGTATGATTCCCCGCGTCAATACGTTAATCGCCTGTCGGATTTATTATTTGTTCTTTCGCGTATTTTGAATCGTGCAGCCGGCGGAAGTGATGTGCTTTGGAAGCACGAAAAAAAAGAGACTAAATAATTTAATCTCTTTTAATTATTCCTCAATTACCTACGATATTATTTTTTCTTACTTCTGCGTTTTTTTACTGCAGTCGCTAAGCGTTCCAAAACGCCAACAGAGTCTTCCCAATTAATGCAGGCATCAGTAATGCTTTTGCCGTACTCAAGCTTGCTGGGGTCATCTTTTCCTGGTGTGAACTTTTGAGCGCCATCATTGAGATGGCTTTCCACCATTACTCCAAAGATCTGACGCGATCCTGACTCGATTTGTTTGGCGATGTCATCAGCAACAATGATTTGACGCTCATGCTTCTTGCTTGAATTCGCATGAGATAAGTCAACCATCAACCCTGCTGGAAGCTTTGCTGCCTCTAGCTCGGCACAAGCCTCTTGAACATACTGAGCTTCATAGTTAGGCTCTTTGCCACCGCGCAAAATGACGTGACAATCCTTATTGCCTTTGGTTTCTACAACTGACACCTGACCATTTTTATGAATAGATAAAAAATGATGTGGACGGCCTGCCGCTTGAATTGCATCGGTAGCAATTTTGATATTGCCATCAGTGCCATTTTTGAATCCGATTGGCGCAGATAAACCAGAAGCAAGTTCGCGGTGAACTTGGCTTTCAGTTGTACGTGCACCAATTGCACCCCAAGAAATGAGATCGGCAATATATTGCGGAGAAATCACATCTAAGAATTCGCTACCAGCTGGCATGCCAAGACGATTAATTTCCATGAGCACTTGGCGAGCAAGACGCAAACCTTCTTCAATACGATAGCTTTCGTCTAGGTAAGGGTCATTAATCAAACCCTTCCAGCCGACAGTAGTGCGTGGCTTTTCAAAATACACCCGCATTACAATTTCCAATTCACCAGCAAAGCGCTCACGCTCTACTAATAGGTGCTGACAATATTCCAGTGCCGCTCTTGGATCATGAATGGAGCACGGTCCAATGATGACGAGTAAGCGATCATCCTTTCCATGAATAATGTCACGAATCTTTTTACGAGTTTTACTAATGAGCGCTTCGGTTGGTGTTCCGGAGATGGGAAAAAAGCGAATTAAATGCTCTGGCGGGGGCAGAACAGAGATATTGTGAATGCGTTGATCGTCGGTATCCGAAGTTTTATCAACAGCGGAGTACCAATTAGCGGGGTTAGTATTTTGTTGGCTCATACGACTATTTTAAGCCGTATCAGGCAGTTCCACCCACAGTTAGGCTATCAATCCTTAAAGTTGGCTGTCCAACCCCAACTGGAACGCTTTGTCCTTCCTTGCCGCAAACCCCAACGCCGCTGTCTAATTTGAGGTCGTTACCGATCATGGAGACCTGTTTTAAGGACTCTGGACCACTACCAATAATGGTTGCGCCTTTAACGGGGTATTGGATTTTGCCGTTTTCTACCCAATATGCTTCAGAGGCTGAAAAGACAAATTTACCGCTAGTGATATCGACTTGGCCACCACCAAAGTTGACTGCATATAACCCACGTTTGATGCTTGCCACAATTTCTTGGGGATCATCCTTGCCAGCCAACATATAGGTATTTGTCATGCGCGGCATTGGTAGCGAGGCAAAACTTTCGCGACGACCATTGCCGGTTAGGGGCATTTTCATGAGTCGGGCATTAAGGCTGTCCTGAATGTAGCCCTTTAAAATACCATCTTCAATCAAAGTAGTGCATTGAGTGGGGGTACCCTCATCATCAATGTTCAGCGATCCTCTACGGCCAGATAGGGTGCCATCATCAACCACGGTTACACCTTTAGCGGCAACCCGTTGTCCAATTCTCCCAGCAAATGCAGATGATCCTTTGCGATTAAAGTCACCCTCTAGACCATGACCTACGGCCTCATGTAGAAGAACACCAGGCCATCCGGGTCCCATGACTACGGTCATAGGACCTGCAGGGGCAGCGCGTGATTCTAAGTTGATAAGCGCACCATCAACAGCTTCATCAACATAGCGATTAATAATGTCAGTATCAAAATAGAGATAGTCATGACGCGCTCCACCGCCGGATGATCCTGATTCACGACGTCCGTTTTGTTCTGCAATGACATGGACCGAAACTCGCACTAAAGGACGAACGTCAGCAGCAAGTAATCCGTCAGCTCGCACTACTAAAATTACATCAAACTCACCAGCCAGGCTTGCCATCACTTGAATGATGCGCGGATCACGCGCTTTCGCACGACGCTCGATGCTCTCCAGTAGCGCAATTTTTTCTTTGGGTTGCAATGAGTCGAGCGGATTGATATCTGAATACAGCTTATTGGATATTGGGTTAAATAACTTACTGGCAACCGCTTGTTTGCCTCCCTGCGGACCAATTACTCGCGTGGCTTTCGCAGCCTTACTGAGCGCTTCTAAATTAATTTCGTCAGAGTAGGCGAAGGCCGTTTTATCTCCGTAAATCGCGCGCACCCCAACACCTTGATCAATACTAAAACTCCCTGATTTCACAATACCTTCTTCTAGACTCCAACTTTCACTACGTGTGTGTTGGAAGTAGAGGTCGGCATCATCTAAGCGATGCGTAAACATATTGCCGAAAGTGTGATGAAGGTCTTGCTCTGAAAGGCCGGCAGGCTCAAGTAAAATGGATTTAGCTAATTTAAGCAGATCTGCCTGTTTTTTGGCTTTTGTCCAATTGACTGGAAATAGTGCTTCAGGTGCATTCATGTGATTCAGCAGATCTTTCGTTAAAGCTTGCGATGTGCAAGAGCAGGTAACTTAGAGCGTACCTCGTTTAATTTATCTTTGCTTAAAACTCCAGAAATAAAACCCTCTCCTTCGGGAAGATCGGCCAGAATGCTGCCCCAGGGATCAATAAGCATGCTATGGCCCCAAGTACGTCGTTGGTTTTGGTGTTTGCCACCCTGAGCTGATGCTAAGACATAACATTGGTTTTCAATTGCACGTGCACGCAGCAAAATTTCCCAGTGATCTTTGCCAGTTGTGTACGTAAAGGCCGCAGGAATAATGTGGCAGTCCACTTGTCCTAGGGCGCGATAGAGTTCTGGAAAGCGAAGGTCATAACAAATGCTAAGGCCAAAAGTCCAGTCTTGCCCATTTACTGAAATCTTCAAAATCCCAGGCTCATTACCAGCCTCTATCGTTTCAGATTCCTGATAGCGCTCTGTACTCGTTTGAAAGCCAAATAAATGAATCTTGTCATAGCGACCAATTCTTTGGCCATCCGGATTAAACGCAAGCATGGTATTCAGAACTTTGTTTGGATCCTTGGCTTCTAACGGGATAGTGCCTGCAACTAAATAAATTTCATTGCGTTTTGCAATAGCTGCTAGCTCTTCTTGAATTGGGCCGTTACCAAAAGCTTCTCTTGCATGAACTTTGTCATTGTCTTTGAGGCCCATCAAGCAAAAATATTCAGGGAGCACTACTAGATTAGCCCCATCCTCAGCTGCCGCCTTAATCAGCATGGTAGCAGTCGCCATATTGTCTTTCAGTACTGGAGTCGAAACCATTTGAATGGATGCTACTTTCAAAGCAGTTGTACTTATGGATGAAATCATAGGATGGTCTGAATTTAACGTGGAGCGGTTGAATTATTTAAAGGCGCTGTATTAATGGAGGAATTCGGGGCATTTCTTGGCTCAGGCCTGCTCTGTTCTTTTAGTAATTCTTTACTCCGGATTGAATCAATAGTTTTTTCATCGATGGGTTGACCTTTTTGGTCGAGCGGAATCACTTCCGGATTTTCCCAGGAGCCTTGTACTAGGTAATCAGATTGTAGATTGCGATTGATTTGATGAGAAATCAAATACTGACCGATTAATGCACCCAAGCCGACAATTGGGTTAATGGCAAAAGCCGCCAATGATCCTGCAGTTGCATCAATCGTTGGAAAAATGGTGACACGGAGATCCTGGGTTTGCTTTGGAATATTGATTTGCCCGCTCATAGCTACTCTGGCCTGATCAAGATTCATAGAAAATTGCCTGGTTTGCGCAACTCCATTGTTTATATCAAAACTTCCATTAATATCGCTAAAAGGAGTGCCCTTCGTTACGATATTTCCGAGACCGCCTTGGATATCAAGCGTCGCGAATTTGAATAAACTTTGCAGACTAAGAACGTCTAGGAGTTTTGCTCCGCTTGTATTGACTTCAAGTAGTCTACCTTTTTCAAGGTCTAAATTAACCGTACCCGACAGGGTTTCGTACTTTGGACTAAAAGGAGATCCATCCCACTCTGCATTGGCAGATATTTTTCCTTGCCCGCCCTCAACAGTTTTTTGCGAAGTCCAATGGGCAATAATTTGTCCGGCATCTTTCACATCGAGATCAGCCTTAATATTGCTGTGTTCAACCTCATTTTTAGTGCCACCATTCCATTGCCCTGAAATGACGGAGTTACCTTGTGGATTGTTTGCTTGAATCGACTCAATTTTTAAGGTGTTTTTGTTTGTAATGGTTTTTATTTTGACTTGACCCAAGCGCGCCTTTGACCAAATGAAATCATCAATTACTAAATTGAGACTTGGAATAGCGCTTGGAACTAAATTGGCTTTATTCACAATGGTGTGTGTTTCAGGTTTCTTGGCATCGCTACCTGATGGCTTTGCTACGGTTGCTGGGCTAGAAAGTTCATCGGACGCCTTCAGGTGACTTAGGTGACCGCTGACTATTCCGCTGGTATGAGTGGATGTTGGCTCTTGGTATTGAACTTGACCTGCAATGAGCGGTGAAGTCAGGCGCATTTGCCAGGAAGCATTTTTATTATTGGCAGCAATATTCATGTCTGGCCAAATTCGATCTAAGAAAGTCAGTCTTTTAACTTGTGCAGTAATTTGGATATCGTCAGCGCTTGAGTTGTCCACCTTAGCAGCAATTGCTTTCTTATTCTGGCCTTCAATAAAATCTTGCCAGGCGTCTAGGTTGAGTTCTGCACTTGACAGATTAAGACTAAAGCCTTGTGGTGGAATGATTGCTGGGGCACCAACACCGAGGGCGTAGCGTAATTCATCATCATTTCCAAGGTTGCCTTGGACCTCAAATAGATCACCTAGCTTCCCGCTCCAGGAGAGACGATTCGCCGGAGACTTATTGTTTGACTGAGTCTTAAAGGTGATTTGTCCATTTAATGGGGTGCCCATTTGTTTTTTAGCGGGTGCTGGAGCCAAGCTTGCCCAGTCACGTAAATCAAAGGTGAGATTGGTTTCACTACCCGTCTTATTGAAGTTTAGGGTGCCCTCATATTTTGACGTACCACTCATTGCCTGAAGGATCGAGACCGATTCACTCTTTAGCGTCTTAGCAAAATAGTCTTTTAAGAAATTTGCAGAGATATTGCCCGCAATGCTAAAACTTTGGTTTCCGGCCGTTGACGGCATGCTGGTAATTTTGAGAGCACCACCCAAGAAGTTGGCGCTGACATCTTCAAACTCAGGATGTATCTCGGTAATCCGTACTTTACCTTTTAGATTCTCAAGAGGGGGTAGATCAGACCACTGCGCTCTATTACCAGCAAGATCTACTTTAATATCGACGTTAGCATCATTAGGTCCAGATAGAGGGACTTTTAGTCCAATATTGAGATTAATAGGGCCCGTCACTTGTAAATTCTTTTCCACCTTTTCTTGCTTTTTGGCAAACGGGGATGCAAATATATATTCCAGTATTTGTGGTGCATCGCCTTGCACATTTCCATTCACCATTAATACAAGTTGCTTTGCGCTGACATTCGGAATTTCTGCGTGAAATTGATTCAAAGACACTTGTTTGTAATTTGCCTTAGATACATCCACTACAAAATTGGAGTTCTGCATTGCTAGCAAGCCAGTCATGTTGGTGAGCGTTGACCAAACCCCTTGATTGCTTGGTATTAGGGGAGTTGGACTAAATGCGGCGCCTTCTATAGGAAGATTGAGGGTAAATTCACCGTCAGTTCCTTTGGGAAAGGGTATGCCATTGGGATCCCCTTTAGCATGCAACTTACCTTTTTGAACGGTTCCGCCCAAAAATGCTTTACTAAGATAGGTTTTAGTGTCCTTATCCATCCCAACTGGTAGGTAACGGTATGCCGTTGCTAAATTGGCTTTGGCAAAATCCATATCAAGAGTCATGTAGTCAGGTTTTTTTGCCCCGCCTAATATGTAATTGAGATTGAGGCTCGTAGTAATTTCTGGGTTACTTAATTCAAGTTGATTAGCACTAATTACCCAGTTTCCTTTTTGCTTGCCCCAGGTAATTTTTCCATTTGCTCGATCTAATTTAATCTTTGGATCTACCAATAAGTCATTGACATCAAACACGACATCTGTCGAGTTAATTGAGAAGATACCTTCGTTTTGATTGCCTGAAATAAATCCAGATAAGTTCGTGACAGAAGGCATCGATTTATTAATGCCTACAAAGCTAAGATTGTTCAACTTAGCGCTAACTGTGAAATCAACTTTATTGGACTTAAACCAGCCGCCAGGAATATTCAAAGCGGATAGCGGAGATTTGCTTTCTGACCAATTGATATCGAGATTCTGTAACTCCCCATCTGCATGCGAGGCTTTAATCCATTGTTGGATTTTTTTGGAGAGAGGCAAGTTGACTGCAAATAAGGCAACATCCTCTACTAGAATCTTAGGAGATGAAAAACCAAATTCTTTAATCTCTCCGTCAGCTCCTGGCGGCTTCCAGCGGAAAGTCATGGGACTCAAGATTTCTAAAGCCGCATTTTTTGGAGCGTCAATGTCTCGCCACGCAAATGTTTTAGTGGTGATAGAGTTCAATCCATTCACAGTTTCTTGAATGAAATTTGTTTCTAATCTCCCAAGGGCAATAGCATCCTCATTTTTTGCCAACTGAATAATGAGATTGTCACCTGCAATATAGGTTTCTCCACCGTCGGGTCTACCGTTGTCAATTTTTAATTTTCCCTTCGAGCTGAGCTTTCCTTCTAAGGTATTTAAAGGCAGCGTGAAATCTTTTGCAATTTGATTTAAGTTGAGATCCTTCAGATCCCAGGTAATCGTTCCTATCCAATCGCGCCAGTTACCTGGCTGACCCCCTAGATGATGAACAAAGTCCGCCTCTAGTTCTATTGGGCCTGTGGACCATGGCGTACTTGTCCTCAATAAGGCAATGTGCCTACGAATTCCATTGCTAAGCGAAAGATTCTGAATATCTAATGAAGCGATTGCCTTCTTATTTAGTTGGTCATCCCAGACTAGTTTGACATCATGGATATCAATTTCGTTTTGAGAAAAAAGCCAGTCTTCTGCGGAGTGATCATTCGAGTTGCCATGAATAGGAATGCCAGCAACAGAAATGATGCCTTTCTTATTGCGCTGGGCATAAATTTCCGCGCCTTGGATATGAAGATCATGAAAGTAGGGGATTAAATGATAGAAAGAAGCCCAACTTAATTCACCACTAATTTTCTGAATTTGTAACAACGGTTTTGTTTTGTCTTGCCCATTGAAACGTAAACCGTCAATTTCAAAGCTAGGGCGGATACCTATCCATGACACCTCTAGCTTCTCCATAGAAACTTCTGCCCCAATTCGAGCGCCAATCAGTTTTTCTACAGATGCTTTGGATTTCTCAATTTGAGGCCATATGACATACCGAACGCCTAGATGGGCGATTATTAAGAACGCTAATATAAAGCCGCTCAGAATCAGGGCGCGTTTGCGCCAAGCTCCACCGGAACCTTTAGGACGTTTTGTAATCAGACTCTTGAGGCGAGACGGAATGAGGTTTTGCAGCATGGGCTCTATTATCCGTCAGCCTTCAGTCGACCGCCAAGCTTCCCCCATTCGTCTCTAGGTACGGATTAAGATGAGGGAATGGATGATTTTTCACGGCAAATTGCATTTCTAGAGCAACACTCCACCTATGCGCGGCGTTGGCTAAATGCCCATCCCGAGTGGGTTGATTGGTTGCGATCCCAGGGGGGTAAAAAAGTTGATTTGCGGGGTATTCGCGAATTGCTCGTAAGTTATGGCATTGGTCCCCAGGAGCCGAATCAAGAAGAGACGCGATTTATGGCGAATTTGCGTTTAGCTAGGCAGCGCTTGATGGTTTGGATTGGTTTTCGCGATCTCAATGGATTAGCGGACCTGAAGGAAGTGACGCATGGTTTGAGTCATTTTGCCGAATTGGCAGTGTCAGAATCCATTGCCTATATTCGTGAAGACTTAAAAGCGCGATTTGGTTTGCCGTGGAGTGAGGCCAGAGATTCTGAGATGCCTCTCATGGTCGTGGGCATGGGAAAGTTGGGCGGCCTAGAGCTCAATCTGTCTTCTGATATTGATTTGATATTTTTATATGAGCGCGAAGGCGAGACAGTTGGCGGTCCCAAAAGTCTTTCAAACCATGAATGGTTCACTCGGATGGGCAAGCGTTTAATCCATATGCTAGCGGAGCATGATGAGAATGGATTTGTATTTAGGGTGGATATGCGTCTTCGACCTAACGGAGATTCTGGCCCATTAGCTTGTAGTTTGGACATGCTTGAAGAGTACCTCGTTGTTCAGGGCAGAGAGTGGGAACGCTATGCCTGGATTAAGGGTCGCTTGATTGTGCCTTTGCCCGGTTCAGTAGAGCACGCTTATTGCGCGAAAGAATTAGATCAACTCATTCGCCCCTTTGTTTATCGTAGGCATTTAGATTATGGCGTAATAGCTTCTATTCGTGACTTACATGCGCAGATTCAGCGCGAAGCAGAGAAGAGGTCTTCTGGGCGCGAGGGACGTTCGCGCGACATCAAACTTGGTCGTGGTGGCATTAGGGAAATTGAATTCTTGGCTCAAATGTTCCAACTCATGCGCGGCGGAACTGACCCGCGTTTGAGAGTGCGACCTACCTTAGAGATTCTGAACTTCATTCAGCGGCAAAGCATTCTCCCTGCAGATGAGGTGGATGCTTTAAAGGCAGCCTATGTTTTCCTAAGGCGTTTGGAGCATCGCATTCAAGTTTGGGATGATCAACAAACGCACTATCTTCCTGATGATGAGCCCACCCGTGAACGTCTTGCTATATCCATGGGGGAGCAAGATCACAGTCGAAACATGCCTAAATTTATGGTCGATCTCGACCTTCATCAAAATAATGTTGCAAGACTATTTGAAAAAGCGTTTTTATTGGATGACAGTACTCGATTGGATTTAGCCCCATTGGCTAGAGATTGGGAACCAGACCCCTTATTTTTCCCACAAGCTCTTTTGCGTTGGCAGACATGGCTGGAAAGTCCAAAACAAAAACAGTTGCCCGAAAAAAGTCATCTGATTTTTGGTAACTTGATGCGTAAGGCTGCGGAAAGTTTGCAGGCTGGCGGAGATGAATCTACCCATGCTGATCAGACCTTATTGCGGTTTTTTGATTTGCTTGAGTCGATTGCAAGGCGAAGCGCCTATTTATCTATTCTCGCTGAATACCCAAGAGCCCTATTAAATGTGTTGGCCTTGCTTAGCGCTTCCCAGTGGGGTGCCCAATACCTTACGCAGCATCCCCACTTATTGGATCATTTGCTCAATTCACGCACCGAAAAGGCTTTAATTGAGCATCCCGAAGAATATTGGCGTGAAGTAAGGGAGAGCTTGAATATGCGTCTCGATGATGTCATGGCGGATGGCGATGGCTCTGAGCAGGCGATGGATATTCTTCGGGTTACCCATCACACGGAAACTTTTATCACCTTACTAGCAGATTTGGGAATTGGTGTTGAGGAGCCGCTCGCAGTGGAGAAAGTGAGTGACCATCTTTCGGCTTTGGCAGATCTGATATTGCAAACCACATTTGAGCGAGTATGGCCTGGGGTTGCCCAGAAATTTGGTTTAGACAAGAAATTAGTTCCGCCATTTGCAATTATTTCTTATGGCAAATTGGGAGGCAAAGAATTGGGATACGCCTCGGATTTAGATTTGGTGTTCTTATATCAATCAGCGGAGTCTGATTACGCTGCCCAAGAAACTTTTGCTCTCTTTGCTAAACGGATGATTAATTGGCTGACTGCGTTTACATCCACGGGTAGCTTATTCGAGATTGATACGCGTCTTCGCCCTAATGGCTCAGCTGGATTTTTAGTTACCAATGCTGAAGCATTTAAAAAATATCAGATGCGTGAAGGGGATAATGCTGCTTGGGTATGGGAGCATCAGGCTCTCACTAGGGCGCGTTTCTCGGCAGGTAATACAGCAGTTGGTTTAGAGTTTGATGCAGTTCGTTCTGAGGTGCTAAGTCAAAAGCGCAATATCGATCAGCTTCGTACTGAAATTTTGGAAATGCGCCGCAAGGTTCATGCAGGACATCCAAATCCAAGCGGTGATTTTGATTTAAAACATGACTCAGGCGGCATGGTGGATATTGAATTCATGGTGCAATTTTTAGTTCTAGCCTATTCATCTCAGCACCAAAAATTAATTGGTAACCTTGGCAATATTGCCTTACTTCGAATTGCCGGAGAGGTGGGTTTAATTGATCCGGGCGTTGCTTTATCTGTTGGCAATGCCTATCGTCTATTCAGGTCTCGTCAGCACCGCTTACGATTAGATGGCGCTGAAAAAACCCGCATCAATCTCGAGAATGAGTCTGAGCTGATTGCAGCAAGAGAGACTGTCCTAGCGCTCTGGCTTGAAATCTTCCACGCGCCTTCCGATAGTGAATGAAGTTTAGTTTTGCTCGAGTAGCTCGCGAGCATGTCTACGGGTGGTATCCGTAATCGTTGCCCCACCGAGCATTCGCGCTACTTCTTCAACGCGCTCAGGCCTTCCCAGTGCCTGTACCTGAGAAATGGTTTTGTCGCCACTTTGGGTTTTGCTAACCTTGAGGTGGTGATTGCCTTGTGCAGCGACTTGGGGGAGATGGGTTACACAGAGAATTTGATGAGATTGCCCTAATTGATGCAATAACTTACCAACGGTTTCAGCAACTGCACCACCGATTCCCGCATCGACCTCATCGAATATCAATGTGGGCGTAAACGAGGCTTTACTAGTAATCACGCTAATTGCTAAGCTAATACGCGCCAGCTCACCGCCCGAGGCGACCTTGGCTAAGGAGCGTGGTGTACTGCCAGCATGACCAGCAACTAAGAATTCAATTTGCTCTAGGCCGAATGAACCACCCTCGCCCAGAGGTATTAAAGCAATTTCTAGTTGTCCGCCTGCCATCGATAGATTCTGCATGGCGTCAGTCACCAGTTTGCCAAGATCGGCTGCAGCTACCCCACGTTTTTGCGAGAGTTGTTTTGCGAGCTTTAGGTAGGTTGTTTCTTCTTGTTTTACTTTTTCACGTAAGGCTTCAATATTTTGAGAGGCAGTGAGTGCTTCTAAGCGGTCAGCGGTTTCTAAAAGAAGCTTCGGAAGTTCCTCTGCCTCGGTGCGATATTTTCTCGATGCAGTGTGAAGGGCTTGCATTCGCTCTTCAACCTGTCCAAGACGTGCGGGGTCGAGATCCATCTTTTGTAGATAGCGATTCAGACTATGAATAGCCTCATCTAATTGAATTTGGGCGCTCTCTAAGGCGGTATTAATTTCACCTAGAGCGGGGTCATGCTCTGCTAATGCCCCAATATTGCTACAGACTTTAGATAGACTCGATTCGATAGAGCTATCTGCATCACTCAGAATATCAATCGCTTCTTGGCAGCCACCAATAATCTTTGCTCCATTTGCTAATCGTGAATGTTCGCTTTGGATGCTTGACCATTCTCCTTCTAGAGGAGATAAATCAGTGAGTTCTTCGAGCTGCCACTCTAGGCGCTCACGTTCACGTTCTATATCCTGTCCAGCATTTTCTGCTTGTTCTAAGCGACGACGAGAATCATTGAGTGTTTTGAATGCTTTAGCTACCTCTGATGCAAGCGCTAGTAAGCCCGCATGGCGATCAAGCAGCTCTCTTTGAGCGCCGCCTTTTAAAAGGAGCTGATGGGCGTGTTGACCATGAATATCAACCAGTTGATCGCCAGCTTCGCGGAGTTGCGCTAAGGTGGCAACGCTACCATTAATAAAAGCACGACTTCTGCCATTGCCCTCTATCGTTCTTTTCAGTAATAGGCTCTGCCCATCATCCTCAATGGGAAAACCTTGACTATCGAGCCATGTGTTGAAGTGACTAACTTGCTCGCTATCAATTCGAAAGAGCGCGGAGATTTCTGCGCGAGTACTGCCTTCACGAATTTGGCTTGTATCTGCACGTTCACCCAATACCAAGCTGAGGGCATCTAGAAGGATCGATTTGCCAGCGCCCGTTTCACCAGTGAGAACAGTAAAGCCGGAAGCAAAGTCCAACTCAAGTTGATCAACAATGACAAAGTCACGAAGTGAGATGTTTTGAAGCATGTATTAGCGTAGCGAAGAACTCAACATCAGAATGTCGATGGATACTCATTCCAATGCAGCTTCTCGCGCAAAGTTTTGTAGTCGCTGTGATTACTGGGATGTAGAAGGGCAATCGTTTTATCAGATTGACGTACTTCAATTTTGTCGCCACTTTGCAAATTGGTTTGAGATTGCATGTCAAAATTAACGATCACTTCAAGTCCATTCACTACCTCAATCACAGTAACGCTATCTTGAGGTAAGACAATAGGTCGATTGGAGAGCGAGTGCGGTGCAATTGGGACAAGTAATATGCCAGCTACGTGTGGATGCAAAATGGGGCCACCTGCAGAAAGCGCATATGCAGTCGAACCAGTAGGGGTCGACACAATCAAACCATCAGAGCGTTGGTTGTACATGAAGGAGCCATTCACATGAACAGCAAGCTCTACCATCCCAGAAATGCCAGAACGATTTACGACCACATCATTTAGTGCTAAAGCGTGATTAATTTCTTTGCCATCGCGAAGAACTACTGCATCCAGTAATGTTCTGG
>CAIMPQ010000069.1 GCA_903843315.1 uncultured beta proteobacterium | reverse complement strand
CCGATCATTCGCGATCCAAAAACTACTTCAGCGGATACTGAAGCAGTGTTTTATTTTCCGGGTTGCGGATCTGAGCGATTATTCTCACAAGTAGGCCTAGCAACCCAAGCAATGCTGTGGAATGTCGGCGTGCAAACGGTCTTGCCACCAGGCTATCTCTGCTGTGGTTACCCACAACGTGGTAACGGAGACTTTGATAAAGCAGAAAAAATGATTACTGACAATCGCGTGCTGTTCCATCGCGTTGCCAATACTCTGAACTACTTGGATATTAAGACTGTAGTGGTGTCTTGCGGCACTTGTTACGATCAATTGGCTGGATACCAGTTTGATCAGATCTTTCCTGGCTGTCGCATTATTGATATACATGAGTTCTTGGCAGAGAAGGGCGTCAAGCTCTCTGGAGTCACGGGTGTGAAGTATATGTATCATGACCCTTGCCACTCTCCCATGAAGTTGCAAGATCCATTGAAGACTGTAAACGAACTTATTCAATTGGAAGATGGCAAAGCGATTGCTAAGAATGATCGTTGTTGCGGTGAGGCAGGTACGCTCGCAGTAACGCGTCCAGATATTTCTACCCAAGTACGCTTCCGTAAGCAAATTGAGATGGAGAAAGGCGCCAATGATCTGCGCAAAGGTGACTTTACGGGTCAGGTGAAGGTATTAACCAGTTGCCCATCTTGCTTGCAAGGTTTGACTCGCTTCGATGCAGATAGTGATACCACTGCCGATTACATTGTGGTGGAGATGGCTCAAAAATTACTCGGTGAAAACTGGATGCAAGATTACGTTGCTAAAGCTAACCAAGGTGGTATTGAAAGGGTTCTGGTTTAATGATTCCTACTAATGTCGTGGTTCATCAACAATCCAAGGTATTGGAACTCTCTTATGAAAATGGCGCTACTTTTCGTCTGCCATTTGAATTTCTCAGAGTGTTATCTCCATCTGCTGAGGTACAAGGTCACGGACCTGGACAAGAAACTTTGCAAACGGGTAAGCGCGATGTGTTGATTGCCAATTTAGAGCCCGTTGGGCATTACGCCTTAAAGCCTAGTTTTTCAGACGGCCATGATTCAGGCCTGTATTCTTGGGACTTCTTGCAGTATTTGTGTGAGAACCAGGAGCAATTATGGCAAGCGCATTTAGATAAATTGGCCGCTGCAGGTCTTGATCGAGATGCACCTATGGGGCAGCAAGGTCATTCACATGACCATTCTTGTGGAAGTCACTAATGAGTAAAACCCATTTCGGTTATCAAAGTGTTGATGAGGCTGAAAAAGCTGCTAAGGTTGCTGAGGTATTCCATTCGGTAGCGAGTAAATATGATGTGATGAATGACTTGATGTCATTTGGTCTCCACCGTCTTTGGAAAAAAATTACGATCGCACGTGCACAAGTACGTCCTGGTCAAAAAGTATTAGATATCGCTGGTGGTACGGGTGATCTAGCGGCGGCGTTTGCAAAAGCAGCTGATTGGGGTCGCAATTCCGAGGCGCAAGTTTGGTTAAGTGACATTAATGCATCTATGCTGGGAGTCGGCCGTGACCGCTTGTTAGATCGTGGCATGGCCTTGCCTTGCGTACAGTTTGATGCAGAGAAAATTCCGTTTCCCAACAACCATTTTGACGTTGTCACAGTGGCTTTTGGTTTGCGCAATATGACGCATAAGGATGTCGCTTTAGGTGAGATGTGTCGTGTGATTAAACCGGGTGGTCGTGTTTTGGTTTTAGAGTTTTCAAAACCAGATGCCTTTTTGCAGCCGGTATATGACACGTATTCTTTCAAGGTCTTGCCTTGGCTAGGCGAAAAGATTGCCCAGGATTCTGAGAGTTATCGTTATTTAGCAGAATCCATCCGGATGCATCCGGATGCAGAAACCCTCAAAGAAATGATGTTGGGGGTAGGTTTTGATGAAGTAGAAACCCATAGAATGACTGGGGGTATCGTTGCCTTACATATTGGTATTAAATACTGATAGTTGTATAGTTTTTAAACTCTTAAAAACTAATGAAGTAAAGCAGTTATAAGAAGGGGTAATTAAAAATGAATCAACATTTTTTTAAAGCAGTTCTATTAAGCTTGACATTGATCTTTGCATCTATTGGATATGTTGACGCAGCACGCTTGGGTGGCGGTAAAAGTATCGGACGCGCACCTAGTGCACCAATTCAAAAGCAAGCCGCTCCTGTGCAAAAGCCAGTTCAGCAAGCCCAACCTACTGCTCCAGCACCTGCACCTCAGGCGCCAACTCCGAGTCGCTTTGGTGGCATGGGTGGACTCTTGGGTGGCCTAGCTGCTGGGTTGGGTATTGGCTATCTCTTATCGCATTTTGGTTTGGGCGAAGGTGCCTCATCTTTAATCACTGGTTTACTGATTGCAATGTTGGCTGGTTTTGTGATCATGTTTGTAATTAGAAAATTACTGCCAGCAATGTCAGGCGCAGGTAATAACGCTCCTGTGCCAACGGGGATGCAGCGCAATAATATTGAGCAAGCGCCTAGGCAGGAACCTGCGTTTACGCCAGCAGCCAATGCATTTGGCGGTGTGAGCAACGAACCGGAACCTTTTCAATCCACGCTTCCCCCTGGATTTGACCAGCAGGCCTTTTTGGACAATGCCAAACAGTACTTTGTCACTTTGCAAAAATCTTGGGATCAAGGCGATCTTGCTTCTTTGCGCGAATTTACAACCCCTGACATGTTTGCCACGATCCAGCAAGATTTAGCAGGACGAACAGACAGCGCCAATCAAACCGATGTGCTTACGATTAATGCGCAACTTTTGGGTATTGAGACTGCTGATGCCCACTATTTCTGCAGTGTTCAGTTCAGTGGCATGATTCGCGAACAGCCAGGCGCTCCTGCGAGCGAGTTCTCTGAAATCTGGAATTTAAGCAAGCCTGTTGAGGGGCCTGGAGGCTGGGTACTAGCGGGTATCTCCCAGTTAGTTTAAGCTTTAGGTACTTTCCATTGGAAAACCCGCACTAGTGCGGGTTTTTTACACTCATGAACTCGCATTTATCTTCCACCCATACGATCGCTGCTGGCGCCACTTGCCAGGGTATCAACCATGTTCTGAGGTCTGAGCCTTGGGCATGCAGTGAGCTCGTTAAGCATTCTGGGAAATCGATTCTCTTGCAGCTTCCTATGGGGGCCCTCTGTTTTGAGATCAAGCCCGATGGATTGATGGGAGCTTTAAAGGAGACTAATAGCCCCTCCCTTACTTTAGAGGTTTCAGCACAGGCCTTGAGTGGTTTAGCCACAAGTACTGGTACTTTGCGTGAGCAAGCATTTAAAGCTGTCAAAATTACTGGTGATGCTGACTTAGCCCAATTATTGGGTCGTTTAGCCGGACAGTTGCGTTGGGAGTATGAGGAAGATTTGGCGCGGTTAATAGGAGATGCACCTGCGAACTTCGCGGTTCGGCAGGGTAAAAAATTCGCTTCCGCCAGTCGATCTGCTGCTAGTGACTTACTGGACAATGTCGTTGAGTACGTCAGTGAAGAGAGAAAAATACTTTTGAATAAACGAGACTTTATGGGTCGTAAATCCGAATTAAGCGACTTGCGAGAATCTGTTGACCGCATGGAAAAGCGTATTCAAATCTTAGAGCAAAAGGCTAAATAAATCGTGCGTCGAATTGCTCGCCTCTACTATATTTTCTTTACAGCTTGGCGCTATGGTTTATTGCCTTTATTGCGCGATCTATTAAAGCCGGGGATCCGCCGTAGTCTTTTAACAGTTCTATGTTGGGTATCTCCTGGAAGTCATTTGCCAAGAGGCGAACGCATTCGCTTAACCCTAGAGGCGCTTGGACCCATCTTTGTCAAATTTGGACAAGTCCTTTCTACGCGTCGCGATTTATTGCCTGAAGACATCGCTAATGAATTAGCAAAGTTACAAGATCAAGTTCCCCCCTTCTCTAATGAAGAGTCACGTCGCCTCATTGAAGAGGATCTAGGTCAGCCTATTGAAGCAGTTTTCACCAGCTTTGATGCCACTCCAGTAGCTAGCGCCTCAGTTGCCCAAGTGCACTTTGGAGTGCTGCGAGCCACGGAGAAGCATCCTGAGTGGGCAGGGCGGGCGGTAGCTATTAAGGTCTTACGCCCTGGCATTTTGCCAGTGATTGAGGGTGATTTAGCGTTAATGTATGACTTGGCTAAAGTCATTGAAAAGAGCTCTGAAGATGGCCGTCGTTTAAAGCCACGCGAGAATGTTGCAGAGTTTGATACCTATTTGCATGATGAGTTAGATCTGATGCGTGAAGCTGCGAATGCAAGCCAGTTACGCAGATACTTTATAGATTCTAAAAAACTGATGATTCCGGAGATGTATTGGGATCTTTGCCATACCAATGTCATTGTCATGGAAAGAATGTATGGTATTTCTATTGGACGCACTGCTGAGTTACGCGCAGCAGGTGTTGACTTTAAGAAGTTAGCCGCTGATGGGGTAGAAATATTTTTTACTCAAGTATTTGAATATGGTTTTTTCCATGCAGATATGCATCCGGGAAATATCATGATTAGCTTAGAGCCTGAAACGTTTGGACGTTTTATCTCTTTAGATTTTGGAATTGTGGGAGCCTTAAGCGAATCCGATAAGAATTATTTGGCCCTGAACTTCTTGGCTTTCTTCAATCGAGATTACCGTCGGGTTGCAGAATTGCACATTGAGTCTGGATGGGTTCCTGCAAATACCCGCGTTGAAGAATTAGAGGGCGCGGTGCGCTCTGTTTGTGAGCCTTACTTTGACCGTCCACTAAAAGAAATTTCTTTAGGAATTGTGTTGATGCGTTTGTTCCAAACTTCGCGTCGCTTCAAGGTAGAAATTCAGCCACAGTTAACCTTGTTGCAAAAAACCCTCTTGAATGTCGAAGGTTTGGCACGCCAATTGGATCCCGATCTAGATCTCTGGAAAACTGCCAAGCCAATCCTGGAAAAATGGATTAGCAGGCAATTGGGCTGGCGTGGGTTACTGGATGGGCTAAAGGAGGAGGCGCCTTCGTGGGCCAAAATCCTGCCTACTTTGCCACGCTTAATTGCCGATAGCTTGGCTCAAAGCCGACACCAAATAAAAGACCAAAATGGGGAATTAGAGGTCTTAAAGGCCCTTTTGCTTCAAGAAAGACACACTCATCGTGTCCTCGTAGGTGCAGTGCTCTTTGCGGGCGGGTTTTTGGCTGGAATTTTGATAATCAGCCTTGGCATTTATTAGCCTCTCGCTGATTGGCTCCTTAACCGCTAAAATAGCGGGTTAGGCAAAACATGAAAAAATACTTTATCGCTGGCATCCTGGTTTGGGCACCATTGTCGATCACCGTTTGGGTGATTGCATGGGGCCTGGGTTTGCTCGACGGTGTATTTGGGTCAGTAATGCACGCAATCATTGTGGTCCTTCCTCACGATGCTGCTTTAGATGTGCAACATTTCCGTGACCTCCCAGGTGTTGGCATATTGATCGTGATTGCTATCATCATGCTGACAGGATTATTAGCTATTAGTTTTGCTGGTCAATGGTGGTTAAAAATCTGGGATAGATTTGTTAATCGCATTCCAATTGTTCGTTCTATATATTCAAGTGTTCAACAAGTTTCCTCCACATTATTTTCTGGAAGCGGTCAGGCATTTAGTAAGGCCTTGTTAATTCGCTATCCCCATGCAGACTCTTGGGTGATTGCATTTCAAACGGGCATTCCTGCAAAAGAAGTCACTGCTAAATTGGGTGAAGATTACGTGAATGTATTCTTGCCGACCACTCCAAATCCTACCTCTGGTTTTTTCATGATTGTGCCGCGCGCACAAACGATTGAACTGGAGATGAGCGTGGAAGAAGCCCTGAAGCATATTGTGTCAATGGGTTCTGTACCACCAAATAGTTCTAGTGGTTTGACGGTAGCACCGTCACCACACCATTTTTGATTTTTAGGAAATTGTTATGTCGATGTTGATGCGCAGTCATACCTGTGGACAGGTAACCGATTCACTGATTGGTCAAGAGGTCACACTCTCCGGATGGGTTAACCGCCGCCGTGACCACGGAGGCGTGATCTTTATTGACTTGCGTGACCATCAAGGTTTTGTTCAGGTAGTGTGTGATCCAGATCGCCCAGAGATGTTTGGGCTTGCTGAGCAAGTACGTAACGAGTTCTGCATACAAATTAAGGGCCTCGTGCGTGCTCGTCCTGCCGGAACAGAGAACACAGATTTAGTCAGCGGGAAGGTAGAAGTACTTTGCCATAGCTTAGTAATACTCAATGCTTCCATCACCCCACCATTCCAGTTGGATGATGAAAATTTATCAGAGACTACTCGCTTAACGCATCGTGTGCTGGATCTGCGTCGCCCACAGATGCAAAAGAATTTGCGTTTACGTTATAACGTGGCAATGGAGTGCCGGCGTTATTTAGATGAAGCAGGCTTTATTGATATTGAGACTCCAATGTTGACAAAGAGCACCCCCGAAGGCGCGCGTGATTATTTAGTCCCCTCGCGTGTTCATGATGGTCAGTTCTTTGCATTGCCACAGTCACCACAGTTGTTTAAGCAATTATTGATGGTCGCTGGTTTTGATCGTTACTATCAAATTACGAAATGTTTCCGTGATGAAGATTTGCGGGCAGATCGTCAGCCTGAATTTACACAGATCGACTGTGAAACTGCCTTCTTAAATGAAATAGAGATTCGAGAGCTATTTGAAAATATGATTCGGCATATTTTCAAAAAAACGATGAATGTTGAATTGGCAAATCCATTCCCTACCATGCCTTATTCAGAAGGAATGGCACGTTTTGGGTCTGATAAGCCAGACTTGCGCGTGAACTTCGAGTTCACTGAATTGACGGATTTAATGAAAGATGTTGATTTCAAGGTGTTCTCTGGTGCTGCAAACCTAGAAGGTGGCCGGGTTGTGGGCTTATGTGTTCCAGGTGGTGCAGATATCAGCCGCAGTGAAATTGATGATTACACCCAGTTTGTCAGTATCTATGGTGCTAAAGGTTTGGCCTGGATTAAGGTGAATTCTGTTGCTGAGGGCCGTAACGGTTTGCAGTCTCCCATTGTGAAGAATTTGCATGACGCGGCAATCGAAGGCGTCTTGAAGCGTACTGGTGCAAAAGATGGCGACATTATTTTCTTTGGTGCTGATAAAGAAAAAGTAGTGAACGATGCAATGGGTAACTTACGTCTGCGTATTGGTCATTCAACTTGGGGCAAAGCTCACGGACTATTTACCGAAGGCTGGAAGCCATTATGGGTAGTGGATTTTCCAATGTTTGATTACGATGAAGGTGATGCGCGTTGGGTTGCTTGCCATCATCCGTTTACAAGCCCCAAAGATGAGCATATGAAGTATCTAGAATCTGATCCGGGTAAGTGTTTAGCTAAAGCATATGACATGGTTCTGAACGGTAGTGAAATTGGCGGTGGTTCTGTACGTATTCACCAAGAAGTCATTCAGAGTCAGGTGTTTCGTGCTTTAAAAATTGGCGCAGAAGAAGCACAGGCGAAATTCGGTTTCTTGTTAGATGCCCTACAGTACGGCGCTCCCCCACACGGTGGTATTGCGTTTGGTTTGGATCGTATTGTGACCATGATGACTGGCGCTGAATCCATTCGTGATGTAATTGCCTTCCCCAAAACGCAGCGTGCGCAATGCTTATTAACACAGGCCCCCAGCCCAGTAGATGAGCGTCAGTTACGTGAACTGCATATCCGCTTGCGTCAAGCTGCGCCAGCTGCTTAAACAAGTAAAGCAGTACCCAGTCCTATCTTGAAAATCCCTATTTCGGTTTTAGTTGTTATCTACAAATCGAATAGGGATGTTTTATTAATAGAGCGCGCTGATAGAGCGAATTTCTGGCAGTCTGTTACCGGAAGTCTTGATGCGCTGACTGAAGACTTAGCCTTAGCTGCTACACGTGAAGTCTTGGAAGAGACCGGAATCGCTGTAGAGCAATTACCCATTAGTGCTTTACAGAACATGCATCACCAGATTGAGTATGAAATTTATCCAGAGTGGCGTTTTCGTTATGCGCCTGGCGTGACTAGAAATACAGAGCACTGGTTTGCTTTACATGTTCCAAGTGATATTCAAGTTCAACTTTCGCCAAGAGAGCATGTTGCGTACGAGTGGTTGCCTTTCGAAGAGGCTGCTCAGAAATGTTTTTCTCGTAGCAATGGTGAGGCAATTTTGAAATTGTTTTCAGCGCACTAAATGAAATCCAAATAAGGAATAAGATAGAACGATGAGACATTCATCGGGACACCATCACAGCAATACCACATCAAAATCTTCACAAAGAGGGGATTGGCGGGTTATTCGTGATCTCCTCCCTTATCTCCTTGAATATCGCTTTCGAGTCATCATCGCTCTGAGTTGTTTGATTGCCGCTAAGGTTGCCAATCTCGGCATCCCTATTGTGATGAAAGAGTTAATAGACTCTTTAAATATCACAGCAACTTCTCCACAAGCCCTGCTAATAGTTCCTATGGGAATTATTTTCGCCTATGGCTTATTAAGAATCTCTGCCTCGCTCTTTACTGAATTGCGTGAAGCCTTATTTGCCAAGGTTACCCAGAATGCGGTTCGTAAAGTTGCCCTACAAGTCTTTGAGCACCTTCATTCCTTGGCGCTTAGCTTTCATTTGGCTCGTCAAACTGGCGGAGTAAGTCGGGATATTGAGCGCGGTACTCGGGGCATACAGTCGTTGATTTCCTATTCGCTCTATAGCATTCTGCCTACGCTAATTGAGTTCTGTTTAGTGTTGGGCTATTTAGCCTATTCTTATGACATTTGGTTTGCCTCTATTACCTTAGTGGCATTAGTTCTATATATTATTTTTACCATCGTGGTTACGGAGTGGCGTACTCACTACCGGCGCACGATGAATGAGATGGATTCGAAAGCAAATCAGAAAGCCATCGATTCTTTATTGAACTTTGAAACGGTCAAGTATTTTGGTAATGAGG
This sequence comes from uncultured beta proteobacterium, assembly GCA_903843315.1. Taxonomy (GTDB): domain Bacteria; phylum Pseudomonadota; class Gammaproteobacteria; order Burkholderiales; family Burkholderiaceae; genus Polynucleobacter. Next base: position 6,055 of record CAIMPQ010000069.1, on the reverse strand, counting down.
CATTTGAAGCTGGTCGCTATGACGAAAACCTGCTGCGTTATCAAGCAGCAGCAGTAAAATCTCAAAAGACCCTAGCCTTCCTCAATCTGGGTCAGCAAATCATTATTGCAATTGGTTTAATGCTGATTCTGTGGCGCGCCACTGTTGGTGTAGTGAATGGCACTATGACATTGGGTGACCTCGTCTTGGTTAATACCCTCATGATCCAACTGTATATTCCGCTGAATTTCTTAGGTGTGATTTATCGGGAAATCAAACAGGCATTGACTGATATGGACCGCATGTTTTCTTTGCTCAATACCGATAAAGAAATCGCCGATTCCCCTGACGCCAAAGTTTTACATATTAATAATCATGGCCTGGGGCCTGATGTTCGCTTTGAAGGTGTTTCATTTCATTACGAGAGTAAGCGAGAAATCTTGCGCGATGTCAGTTTCAATATTCCAGCGGGAACGATTACTGCGGTGGTCGGACGAAGCGGCGCTGGTAAGAGTACTTTAGCGAGATTGCTGTTCCGTTTTTATGATGTTCAGTCTGGAAAGATTCTGATTGATGGTCAAAATATTCTAGATGTGACTCAAGCAAGCTTGCGCAAAGCCATTGGTATTGTTCCGCAAGATACGGTTCTTTTTAATGACACCATTGGTTATAACATCGCCTATGGCGATCCCACTGCAACGATTGAGGAAGTTCAAGAAGCAGCTAGGGCAGCCCAAATAGATGGTTTTATTAAGCGCTTACCTGATGGTTACGATACTCAGGTAGGGGAACGAGGGCTGAAATTATCGGGCGGTGAAAAACAGCGCGTAGCTATTGCGAGAACTTTATTGAAAAAACCAGCGATGCTCATTTTTGATGAGGCAACCTCCGCTTTAGATTCCAAAACAGAGCGTGCTTTTCAAGAAGAGTTACTAAGCTTAGCTAAAAACCGGACAACACTGATCATTGCTCATCGACTTTCTACAATTATTCATGCGGATCAAATTTTGGTGATGGATCATGGGCAGATTGTTGAGCGAGGAACCCATCTTGAATTGATCGCTGCACCTGGAAAATATGCAGAAATGTGGCAAATGCAGGAACGTGCTGCGCTTGATTAAAATAGCTTGATGACGCAGAAAAATACCAAGCCAGCTACTACAGAGGAAATTCTCAAGAATGCCTTTGTGGCTGCAGTCGCGGTTGCTGATCCCCAAATCATTGTTCCGCAATATTTAGCAAAGATATTTCCAGTCGGGCAGGAGCCAACAGGCAGATGTTTAGTCGTTGGCGCAGGAAAAGCCAGCGCTTCAATGGCAAGTGCATTAGAGGCTTACGCAAAAATACATTGGCCTCAAGTAAAGCTTGAGGGAGTTGTTCTGACGCGTTACGGTCACAGCTCACCCACCTCACACATTCGCATTGTTGAGGCTGGGCATCCAGTGCCGGATCAGGCTGGTATGGATGGTGCTAAGGAGGTGTTGTCATTGGCCAAGCAATTGCAAACGGGTGATGTATTGATTGCGCTGGTTTCTGGCGGTGGATCGAGTTTGCTCACATTGCCGCAAGAAGGCATCTCTATTGATGACATACGCAAGACGACTGAGGCGCTCTTGCGAAGCGGTGCCCCTATAGAAGAAATGAATGTAGTACGCAAACATCTGTCGGCAATTTTGGGCGGTAACTTAGCAAGGGCCGCAATTGCTCATGGTGCAAGAGTAGAGGCCTTATTGATTTCGGATGTGACGGGTGACTCACCAGCAGATATTGCTAGCGGACCTTGTGCTGCAGACTATTCAACCTACCTTGATGCCCTCAATATTTTGGAAAAATATCAGCTTGACGCTAAAGCCATTCCTGTTTCAGTCTTGAATCATCTTAAACAAGGTTTGGCTGGAGATATACCAGAGACTTTAAAGGACGCTGATTTAATCAATGCTCAAGTAGCGAATCATGTTATTGCTACTGCCTATAAAAGTCTAGAAGCTGCTGCTGAATACGTTCGCACCCAAGGTTATGAATCCCTTGTTTTGGGCGATACGATTACGGGCGAAGCACAAGACGTTGGTAGTGAGCAAGCGGCTTTAGCTAGGAATCATTTGGCAAATGGCATTGAGAAGCCATTGGCGCTCATCTCTGGTGGAGAATGCACGGTAACAATCCCCATAGGTCTTAAGGGGCGCGGTGGTCGATGTAGTGAGTTTCTCCTTTCACTCTTCGCTGCCTCTGAAGGTTTCCCTAATTTAGCGGCTTTGGCTGCTGATACCGATGGAATTGACGGGAGCGAGAAGAATGCAGGCGCATGGTTCTCCGCTGAAATTCGTAAAGACAGTGAGCTGAAAGGTTTAAACCCCGAGACCTTCTTAGCAGCCCATGATTGTTATGGATTCTTTGCAGAATTAGGGGCTTTAGTGGAAACTGGCCCTACACTAACGAATGTGAATGACTTCCGTATCATCTTGCTCGATAAATAATATGTCTAATAGCCCTACACAAATTCAACTGATTCAACCGGACGATTGGCATTTGCATATTCGTGATGGTGAAGTGATGAAAGATGTGTTGGCTGACTCTGCCCGTCAATTTGCCCGCGCGATCATCATGCCGAACTTAAAGCCACCAGTTACAACAGTCGCTTTGGCAAATGCATACCGTACTCGCATTGAAGCAAATTTGAAGTTATTAGACGTCAATAGCTTCACACCATTGATGACTTTGTACCTGACTGACAACACCTCTGCTGATGAAGTGCGTAAGGCTAGATCGGCGGGCATTGCAGCATTTAAGTTATATCCTGCAGGCGCCACTACCAATAGTGATGAAGGGGTGAGTGATATTAAGCGCTGCTATCAGGCTTTAGAGGCGATGCAAGCGGTTGGTATGCCATTGTTAGTGCATGGCGAAGTGACGAGTGCTGATATCGATATCTTTGATCGTGAAGCCGTTTTTATTGATCAAGTGTTAGACCCTGTGCGTAAAGATTTTCCAGAGCTCAAGATGGTGTTTGAACACATTACTACCAAGCAAGCTGCACATTATGTGCGTGATGCAACTACTGGTGGGAAGAATACAATTGCCGCCACCATTACTCCACAACATTTACTGTTCAATCGCAATGCAATTTTTGCTGGCGGTATTCGTCCGCACAATTATTGTTTGCCGGTACTGAAGCGCGAAGAGCATCGCGTAGCCTTATTAGAGGCTGCCACTAGCGGTAACCCCCGCTTCTTTTTAGGTACAGATAGTGCGCCTCATGCCAAGGGTGCTAAAGAGGCCGCATGTGGTTGTGCCGGTTGCTACAGCGCTTTTAATGCCCTCGGTTTGTATGCGGAGGCATTCGAAAGCGTGAATAAGTTGGATAAATTAGAAGGCTTTGCGAGTTTCTTTGGGCCAGATTTTTATTCTTTGCCACGTAACAGCAAAAAAATTACCCTCACCAAGCAAGCACAACATATCCCTACTGAGTTGCCTTTGGGTGACGCCACGATTGTTCCGCTGCGCGCAGGTGAAACCATCGCTTGGATGCTGGTTTAATTCCATTCATTCTGTTTTTACAAGCTAACTTGCTCTGACTGCGTTAGACTGCAGTCGCAGAGTCAATTGGGCAATCGCCGCCTCTTTATTGAGGGGGAGGAAAGTCCGGACTCCATAGGGAAGGATGATGGCTAACGGCCATCCACGGTGACGTGAGGAATAGGGCCACAGAGACGAGCGTATTTAGTTACGGTGAAACGCGGTAACCTCCATCCGGAGCAATCCCAAGTAAGCAGACGATGAGGCGTCCCGCTGAGTCTGCGGGTAGGGAGCTTGAGCCGTCAGGTAACTGACGGCCTAGAGGAATGATTGCCCCTAGATGCAAATCTAGGCGACAGAATCCGGCTTATCGATTGACTCTGCACTTATTCCGAAATAACTTCGATGCTGTAACTCAATTCAGCGGTTTTGGCGAGCATAGTAGTAGCCGAACAATATTTTTCGTGGGAAAGCTTTACTGCTCGATCTACCTTAGCCTGATCCAGATCTTTTCCCTTGACCGTGAAGTGCAAATTGATCTTGGTAAAGACTTTAGGGTCTTCTGTTGCCCGTTCAGCTTGTAGGGTGACATCGCATGCGCTGATGGCCTGACGGGCTCTTTGTAGGATTAAAACCACATCAAAGGCAGAACACCCCCCGGCACCAGCCAAAAGCAGTTCCATCGGCCTTGGCGCTAAGTTTCTGCCACCCGCTTCAGGTGCGCCATCCATATTGACTAGGTGGCCGCTACCCGTTTCTGCAGAAAAAGCCATGCCACCATTACCCAACCAAGATACTCGACATTCCATAGTAGTGACCCCTAACTTACTAAATTAATCAATATTATCAATAGTTTATCAATTTCTCACCAATTAAAGTTGTTGCACAGCAACATAAAAAACTTGATTTTGGTCAATATTCTTGCATTGCACCATGCATATGGATAAAATAACCATATTGGTAATCAGTCTTATATAAGACTTTGATTTACCTCCCAGTGTCTCCTCCACCCAAACATAGGTGGATTCCAACCCAGGACTCGTTCCTGGGTTTTTTTTAGGTTATAATTCAAGGCTTTACTGAATTACCGAACCAGTCAGCGGTAATGGTTTTACCAGTTAAATTGCAGAATCTGCGAGCTTGCAAACATAAGCAGGGCCAAGGTGGACGTAGTTTGGTTGGAGTAATTTTTTTTGACTATAACAATTTGAGAAATCATGAAAACTTTTTCTGCAAAATCCCATGAGGTAGTGCATGAATGGTTCGTGATTGACGCTACGGACAAAGTCCTCGGTCGTGTCGCCAGTGAAGTGGCACTCCGTCTACGCGGCAAGCATAAACCTGAATACACCCCACACGTTGATACAGGCGACTTTATTGTTGTCATCAACACTTCTAAGCTGCGTGTCACTGGCACAAAAGGCTTGAACAAAATTTATTACCGTCACAGTGGATACCCAGGTGGTATTAGCTCGACTAACTTCGATAAGATGCAAGACCGTTTCCCAGGTCGTGCTTTGGAGAAGGCTGTGAAGGGTATGTTGCCAAAAGGCCCACTAGGCTATGCCATGATTAAGAAATTAAAAGTCTATGGCGACGCCAGTCATCCGCATGCGGCTCAACAGCCAAAAGCGTTAGAGATCTAAGGAAACCAAATGGCTATTAATTACGGAAATTGGAATTACGGTACAGGTCGTCGCAAGAGTTCTGTTGCACGCGTGTTCATTAAATCTGGCAAAGGTGAAATTATCGTTAACGGTAAGCCTATCGATGCTTATTTTGCACGCGAAACATCACGCATGATCGCTCGCCAACCTTTGGCTCTCACAGCCCACCTTACTACTTTTGATATTAAAGTAAACGTAAGCGGTGGCGGTGAAACTGGCCAAGCTGGTGCAGTTCGTCACGGCGTAACTCGAGCATTGATGGATTACGACATCACTTTGAAGCCGGCCCTGTCTAAAGCAGGTTTGGTTACTCGTGATGCTCGTGAAGTTGAGCGTAAAAAAGTTGGTCTGCACGGCGCGCGTCGTCGTAAGCAGTTCAGCAAGCGCTAATTTCTTTCAGTCGCTATGTTTTATTGAAAGGGTCGCGCAAGCGGCCCTTTTTGTTTCTACAATTAGGATATCTGTAAGAATGCTGTATTACTCTCTGAAGAAGAGCTTAATAACGGATGCGGTATTTTGGAGAAAGACATGATTAAGGTAGGCATCGTTGGTGGTACTGGATATACCGGAGTGGAATTGTTGCGTTTGTTGGCGCAGCATCCTGAGGTAGCTATTACTGCAATTACTTCACGCACAGAAGCTGGTATGCCAGTAGCCGAGATGTTTCCCTCTTTGCGTGGTCGCGTTAATTTGAAATTCACCACGCCGGATGAGGCAAAGTTAAATGAATGTGATGTTGTCTTCTTTGCAACGCCACACGGTGTGGCAATGGCGCAAGCAAAAGAATTGCTTGCCAATAATGTCAAGATATTGGATCTAGCTGCTGATTTTCGTCTGAAGGATGTCAAAGAGTTTGCCCAGTGGTATGGCATGGAGCACACCTGCCCAGAAATTTT
>CAIMPQ010000068.1 GCA_903843315.1 uncultured beta proteobacterium | reverse complement strand
TGACCTAGCGGTATTGATTTGTGCATTCCAATTGGCATCTTTAAAAAAGGCATAGGCCAAAAAGACATTTCCTTGTTTATCAGAGACGATTTGGGGACGCGCATCGCTGCCGACATCCAAAGACTTTCCATGCTCGGCAATTTTTGCTGAAATTGAAAACGTTTTTCCTAGGTCAGAAGATTGCGCTACCGATACAACACCATTCGCAGTCCATGCCAGTAATAATTTTCCATCAGGCAATAAAAATGGTGTGGCAGCATTAGCACAATCTAAGCCACTTCCTATACATATAGCTGGCTTTATAGAGGCGGCACCCATCATCGGAAGAGAGTGATCCATCTGCGCTTGAGCCAACCCGACAGAAGCAAGCATACTCAAAAAGAGTGCGCCAAGTAATGATCGGCGATTGAAAGAGAGGAGGATTTTAGACGTCATTAGAAGATGATACGTGCACCTACGTTAATCGACTGAGGCTGACCAATGGTATAGCTTGAACTGCTACTACCTGTTCCAAACGTAATGTACTGGCGATTAAATAAGTTTACTGCGGAAGCAAAAACAGAGGCATTTTTAGTCACCTCATAATTGGCCCGTAATCCAACAACTGCATAAGAAGCTACTGGCAAAGTATTGTTATTGTCCAACCAAGAGCTCCCTACATATCGTACGGTCGCAGTCAAACTTGCCTGAGGCACTGGGTAATAAGTGATGCCGCCACCCAAAATATTTTGGGGGACACCAGCAACCTGCTTGCCGACTGGGTCAGTAGTGGCAGTCCAGGTTAACTTGGTACTAGTAAATGCATAATTTGCATCTGTAGCCCAATGAGAATTGATATCGTGATGGAACTGAAACTCTATTCCCTGACTTAATAAACTTTGGTTATTCGTGTAATAGCTCGAATTTGTAGCACACCCAGACGGGCTTCCAACAGTTGCGCAAAGACTATTGGCTAATGCTTGCTGGCTTGCTCCAATCTTGTAACTCACAATCGCATTTTGAACATAGTTATTGAAGGCCGTGAGTTGAGTAAATCCACCTTTCCAACGATAGTCTGTTCCCACCTCATACCCCATCATGGTTTCAGGGGTTAGATTGGGATTAGCAAATGAGTATCCAGTACCTGATCCATAACTTCTGAGGGTGTTGTTCATACCTGGCGCATGAAAGGCTTGATAAGCGGCAGAGCGTAAATCCCAATCTTTATTCATTTTATAGAGCAAACCTAGAGTTGGGCTAAACAGGGTCTTACTTTGGTTTGGGACATTTCCATAAATCGGCGTACCACTACTGCCCGCATTATAGGAAGTTGGGGTTTGGCTAATCCACTGATCTACGCGCGCCGATAAAGTGGTCTCAAGCGGAATTAAATTAGCCCTGGACTTTATCTCACCTAGCAAACCATAAAAAGATTGCTGACCTTGACCATAATTGACTGCGGTTACACGTCCGACAGTATTGAGGTTATTAGTTTGATTTGATCCTGCGATATTGCGCGCATCAACAGCTACGATATATTGATCGATTAATCCTGTTACTTCTTTAGTGTATTGAGCAGAGGCGCCAACCGTACTATAGGGATCTTTATAGTTAGCATTGATATAAGGATAGTTTTTTGGATTCGAGCCTGTAGCAGAAGTGGTTGATCCATTTTGCTTGTTAAAGCCAGTCTTCTCATAGAAGAAATTGACGTCTACTTTGGCTTTGTCATCGAGTCGCGTAGTGACACCGCCGGCTACATCAGTCTCTTGCATGATATTGGTTGCAAAGGCATACCCAGAGGATAAATCTGACATCGTGTGATAGCCAACACGAAAGAATCCATTGGTATCAGGACTAGCTTTGAAGTAGCCCTGCAACCTCATATTGGAGTTATGTGAACTAGAGTTGCCTTGACCATTTTTAATATTCGCAGGCGATCCAGGAGAAATCGTAGCAATATTTTGGTATCCATCAGTAGCAAAATAATCGGCTGAAAATCTCAAATGCAAGGCTTCAGACGCTACCAAATCTTTTGATGCCGCTATATTACTTGTGCCATATGATCCAGTACTTGCCGAAGCTTCCTGCTGACTATTGGTAGGTGTTTTGGTCTTAATATTGATTACACCCCCCATGCCGTAGTTACCCCACAGACTAGAAACACCACCACGGATAAATTCAACGGAATCAATAGATGACATGGGTACCAGATTCCACTGCACTGTGCCATAAAAAGCATCATTAGCAGGTAGGCCATCAATTAAAACAAGTGTTCTCGCGTTACCAAGACCGCGCACGTTAATACTTTGCCCAGTGGGATCTTTTTGATAGTACGGCGTGTCATTGAGTATCACACCGGGGACATTTTTTAATACCTGATCAATCGTTTGATCTGGTGCAATCTCCAGCGCTTCTTTAGTTAAGATGGTCGTATTGAGTGGAATCTCATCCAAGGGCGTGCCGGAACGAGTTGCACTAACCACCACGTTACTGAGTTTCTGATCATAATCAGGCGGTGGGGCTATTTGTGCTTGTGCTATTGCCGCGATCAGAATGGATCCACATAGCATGCCAATGCATGCACTGATTTTCTTCTTCTGAAACAACATTTTCTCTCCACACAACAAGACGGTAACTTTTCATTCGTTACCAACTACATAGCTAGGCTATGCCCTAAAGATTTCTTAGGCTTGTGTAGGAGGAGCGGCTGAGGGAGGTGTTACCCAAACAGTAAGAGGTTTAGGAGATTGATAAAAGAGTTTTGGAAGCAACGCAAAAGAGTTTGGCGCTGCAAAGGTGAGATTGGTATTGAATGCTGGGGTAATACTGGATTGGGCTACGCAATAAGGACAAGGTTGACCTTGATCAGCTACTTCTAGCTCATCGCCCTGAATATGGATTTGGATCTTAGCGCCACTAGTGGAACAAATCTCCATTGCAAAACCTTGGCCATGTTTGGCAAGCGCTACC
>CAIMPQ010000067.1 GCA_903843315.1 uncultured beta proteobacterium | reverse complement strand
GAACTGGGGCAATATGACCTATCTAGCCTATGACTATGCAGCGGATGCGCGCGGCTACAGCACAGGCTTAGCGGGCGAATGGTATCTGAATAACTGGGTCTTGCGAGCCTCCCGCATGTTAGCTCCAAAATCTCCGAATGCCCGTGACCTCAATTGGCAAATCTTTAACACGTATGGCGATCAATTCGAGATTGAGCGTCAACACCACATTGGCGAGTTGCCTGGTAAGGTCAGTGTGCTTGCTTATCGTAACAAAATGATCTTGGCCCGTTTTTCGGATGCGACTAATTATGTGACTGCGAATAATGCGCAAGGAACACAAGCGATTAATAATGTCCGCACCAACTACCAATATAAAACCGGTGTAGGTATACATGGCGAACAGGGCTTAACGAAAGATATGGGCGTCTATCTGCGCGCGTTTACATCGGATGGTCACACTGAGACGATGTCTTTCACGGAAGCGGATAACTCTGTTTCTGTGGGTATGGGTATGAACGGTACAAGCTGGAGCCGTCCTAGCGACAGTATTGGTATCTCGATGATGCAAAACGGTTTGTCCAGTTATAGAAGGGGCTACCTACAGGCAGGTGGTGTGTCTTACTTTATTGGTGACTATGCCAGCCCCAGTCAGACAATTTCTTATCGTCCAGAGCGTATCGGCGAGGTCTATTACAACGCTGAAGTTGTCAAAAATATCCTTGCGGGTTTGAACTTTCAGCACATCAGTAATCCAGCCTATAACTCAGCCCGCGGCCCTGTAAATATCTTGTCTTTTAGGATTCATGCCGAGTTTTAAGGCTTTAACTGCGGTAGGCGTTCATTATTATCTTTAGAATCAATAAGATAGAGTTTGTCAATTATTCGACTTTTGGCTTTTGTAACCTATAATCCATAAAACCCCCTGTAGTGGTTGTTAATCAGTGGTATTTGTGCATCAGGGGCTAGAAAAACAGTATTTTATTGATTTAGAGGCAGCCGCATTTGTTGATTCTCGGCACACTGAAAACTAGCGTATTACATCGACTCAAAAGCATTGCGCCATTTGCAATGATGACTTTTGCTGTTTCAGTGTTTGCCCAAACACCCATAGATAAGACACCTGCTAGCGTAACTGTTCAGTCTGGCGATAATTCATTAGCTGCACCACCATCGATTGGCGCGCAACTCAGCTCAGAAGATAAAAGCTCCAAAGCGGCAGAACTATTTGGGCCTGTAACGCAAAAAGATACCCCAAAGATCTATACCAAGGGTACGCCATCAGGTCCAACCGAAATGGATCTGCGCCAACTCTGGAATGAGTTGAAGTTAAATAATCCCCAGTTATCTTCTTTACGCGAATCGTATCTCGCTGCCAAAGCAACCGTGCCGCAAATTAATGCGCCTGCCAATCCCCAAGTTGGGCTAGTGTGGTCTGGTATGCCCGCAGGTGCTCCATTAGCATTGGGCGGGGCAAATGCGCCAACAACGCAATACCCTCAGGGTATCAGCCAAAATAACGGTATTACCTTTGCCCAGCCGTTTCAGTTTCCAGGCAAGAGAAGCTTGGCATCGGATATTGCCAATACCAATGCGGATGCGTTGTTAGCCAGCTCGGAATCAATCTATTTGCAATTGGGTGCTCAGCTATCGACTTTGTACTACAACGCCCTGGCTTCGCAGAAGCAGTTGCAGGTATTAAAAGAATCGGTCGTACGTTTGGAAATGATTAAGAACGTGGCTAGAGCCCGTTACTCCAATAGCGCTGCCGCATATGTTGAATTTCTAAATGCACAGGTCGCACAAAGTGCAGCACAAGCAGACCAATTCAATGTTGAACGTCAACTACAGGTGGGGATTAATAGTATCAATACCTTAGTTGGTCGTCACTCGCGTGAAAAATTAGTGTTACGCGCAGATGTGCGGCGCGCTATGACTGGCACACCGACCTTGATTGAATTAGAGGATTACGCAGAAACCAGTCACCCCTCTTTGAAGAGCTCAGCCCTGCAACTCGAAGCTGCACGTAAAGGAGTGGACTTAGCCAAGAAAGCCTACTTACCAGATTTTCAAGTCATTGGTTCTTCATTTACCCCACGTGGACCATTTTCTGCAAACAATGGCACGATGTTTTATCAGCTTGAATTGGATCTGATTATTCCGTTGTATTTCTTCACCAAAGAAAGATATGGAGTAGAGCAAGCTCAGCGCAATCAAGCTGCTGCCGAGGCCGGTAATATCTCCAATCGCCAGCAAATCGTGTTGGCCGTGAATTCTGCGTATGCCGCTTACGAACAAGCCAAGAACCAAACCCAGTTTCTGAAGGATCGCCAGGTGCCGCAGGCTGACGCTGCATACAAGGTCGGCCTGACCCAGTACTCGAATAATGGCCAAGGATTTAATGACTTATTGACTGCGCAAACCCAGTTGCGTAACTTAGAGATTGCATTGGCGCAAGCAGAGAGTAATCTAATGCAAGCGCAAGCAATATTAATGGTTTCTGCGGGCAAAGAGCCTTTTTAAGGAGTAGTTTTTGATCGACAAAATTCTTTCGTTTCTAAAGCAATTATTCGAAAAGGCAAAACCAATCCTGCATAAGGGTGCTCATCACGGCGCTCATCATGCAAAAATTGCTGCTGCTGGCTTAGTGGGCTTGTATTGGAATCTCTCTGCGACTAATCGCTACCGCGTTCGCTTAGCTGCCTTTGCATTTGCAATTCTGTCGCTAGGGATCGTGGCAGGTCGTGTGACTAACGTCGACCGTACAGTAAAGATCACAGCTTCAGATAAAGCGCTTAAGGTAGAGAAGAGTGGCGTATTGGAGTTAAAACTACCCGGCGTTAAACTGAATCCCGAAATTTATGTATTTCAGTCGGCAGAAAAAGTGCAAGTTCCAGTCAATATTAAAGTGCCTGGACGTTTGGCATTTAATGCAGAAAAATCAAAAGTACTCTCAGCTCGTGCTCCTGGCAGAGTTGAGCGTATTTATGCTTTTGATGGCGCACAGGTTGAAGTAGGTTCTCCTATCGTTGAACTTTACAGCCCAGAGTTTCTCTCTGCACAGCAAGAGTATTTGCTCTCTTCGAAGACTGCCAAGGTGTTAGAAACCAGTAAAACCATGAGTGATTTACTGGGTGATGCCCGCATTACTCAACAAGCAGCTGCGAACCGCATGAGAAATCTCGGCGCCGGTGAGGGAGATATTAAGAGTATTGAAACCACTGGTAAGACTACGAGTAATTTAATCATGCGCTCGCCTCTTAAGGGGGTTGTAGTCAAGCGCAATGTTGAACCTGGCACTGCCGTGAACTCAGGTGATGTGATTACTACCTTAGCTGATCCAAAACATCTCTGGTTTTTGGGTAATGTGTTTGAACAAGATTTTCGGATGATTAAGCAAGGTCAGAAGATGATCCTACATCTTGAAGCCTATCCTGAAAAAGAGTTTGTTGCCTATGCTAATTACATTGCGCCAACGATCGATCCACAAACGCGCGCATTATTAATTCGTGCTGATGTAGAAAACACGGATGATTTATTGCGACCAGATATGTACG
>CAIMPQ010000066.1 GCA_903843315.1 uncultured beta proteobacterium | reverse complement strand
GAAGCGCCAGTTAAAACGATTACATCATTAGATGTACCACGCTACTTGGGTACTTGGTACGAGATTGCCAAATTTCCTAATTGGTTTCAGAGGAAGTGCGTTGGTAATACCAAAGCGGTGTATTCACTGAGGACAGAAGGTACTCTAAAAGTGATGAACAGCTGTAAAACTGCTGATGGTGATATCTCTGAGGCTGAGGGTACTGCGCGCCAGATAGGTGCCAAGGATTCACCTAAGCTAGAAGTACGGTTTGCTCCGTCATGGCTTTCTTTCTTGCCCCTGGTGTGGGGTGATTATTGGGTGATTGATTTAGATTCCCAGTATCAAGTGGCCGCAGTGAGTGATCCCCGAAGAGAATACTTGTGGATCCTCTCTAGAACACCGCAGTTGGATAAGAAGGCGTATGACGAGCTATTGCAGCGTCTACAGGTTCAGCAGTTTGATGTGCGCAAGCTAGAAATTACTTCTCAGCAAAGCACACTAAAGAATTAAGTCCGGCTACCTGGCTCTGGTAGCGGAACCATCACTGCTTGACCTGGTGTGCTACAGCCCTGATCACAGCATCGCCCGGGTTGCTTATTCTTGGTAATAGCACGCTCTTGATTGCTGGTGAGAACACCGCGGTCTAACAATCTCTCCACTAACTCTACTTTGCTACCAATAGGGTACTGGCGATAGATTTCTTTTTTCATCGCTGCCGGTGAGCCACCACCATGCAAGCTAATGACGGAGTACCAACCGCCTTGATAGGAAGCAGTCAAATCTTCAATAAAGCGGGCTACTTCAATACGCTTGTCGTAAGGCACGGCTGGGTTTGCACGCAGCACTTCTGCTAGGGTGGCAGCAGTTGCCGGATTGTGATCCTCATCTGGACCAGGCAGAGCCACAATTAAGCCACCTGATACCTCATGAGCAAGACGATGCATATCATAAATTTGGGTGGCCAATAATAGTTTTCCAATGTTAGAGAAAACCGGTTCAGGCATAAATGATTTGCTATAAGGGTCTTGTGTGCCGTAGACACTAGCAGCAACACCACATGCATAAAACCCCTCGGTGATCTTAATCAAGTCAACCATAGGATCACGCAAATTTGATTTGGTTTCTGGATCAAATCCGTTAGCTTCACACATCAACGCCCCAGCTCCAATTAAGAGATCACCAAAGCCGGCTCTCGCTGCGATACAACTGTGTCGGTGATGGGTAGCATAGCTGTAGGTTAATACGCTAGAGTGCTCCCATTCACCAGCGTAGAAAACACGATCCCAAGGAACAAATACCTTATCAAAGATCACGACTCCGGTAGATTGGCCATATTTACTAGAAAAGAGTGGCTTGCCATGCTCTACCTTTTCTCCAGGTCGCCCAGCGGGACGAGCAACAATGGTGATACCTTTGGCATCTACTGGTACGGCACAACAAATTGCAAACGCCGCATCTTCCTTGCTCATATTGCGTCCAGGCATCACTAAGAACTCATGCATATATGGTGCACCAGTGACAATAGCTTTTGTTCCTGAAATCACTACCCCTTTAGCGTCCTGAGAAACGATATGCACATAGGTATCTGGGTTGGCTTGTTCATGAGGTCTAAGCGATCGATCGCCTTTAGCATCGGTCATGGCAATACCTAAAGCCAAATCATTTTTTTGCACGTGGGCAAGATATTCTGCGAATTTGGCGCGATGATCATTGCTACCATGCGCATCATCAATGCGAGCAGATACTTGACCGATTGCATTTAAGGCGTCATGCGCCAGATAGCGTTGAGCGCAACCTGTTTCCTGGCATAGGACCCGGACAGCCTCTAATTTATTTAGAAGATCGCCGGAGGATTCATTGATGTGCAACATTCTTGGCACAGTTTTGCCATCAGAACTTGCTAGCATTAATGGCGCTAACGCAGTGTCATGCACCATGTCATAAGTGACCCCCAAAGCTTGTACCCCAGGTCTTAACATCGCTTCATCTGCTACGGATTCAATGAGCCGTCCATCAACATAAACGACTGGCTTTAATTTTCGCAATGACTCTTGGTAGTCCTTGCTAGTCATAAATTGAGAGGTGCTTTGACTCATATCGGGCCTTAATGGGTTATTCAATTTGCTCATTTATCAAATCATACACATAAATTGAACAGTGTTCAATTATAAATAGATATGTATAATTACCCGATGATTCAAGCGCTTGCCTCCCCAAGAGATTTACGTCAACAAGCTTTAGCTGATGCTAGGCGTGAGCATATTTTGAGTGCTGCTAGAGCGGTATTTATTGAATTGGGATTAGAGGCTGTCAGCATGCGAGAAATAGCCAAGCGAGCTGGTTATACCGCGGGAGCAATTTACAGCTATTTTGCTAGCAAAGAAGAAATCTATGGTGCTTTACTAGCTGAATCGCTCGAACGTTTAAATGATTTCGTTAATCTGGCCGCCATGGATATCTCCGTTGATAGGAAGAGTCGGCCTGCATTTGAAGAGCTCCGTAACAGTGCTTTAGCTTTTTATGAGTTTTACCGTGATAACCCGCGGGATTTAGATTTAGGCTTTTATCTCTTTCAAGGTCTTAAACCTAGGGGATTAACGAACGAGTGGGACTCAGAACTAAACGGGCGCCTAAGAGCTGCTATGCAACACCAAGAGGCGGCCTTGATTAATTTAGGGTGCAGTAAAAAGGATCTAGATACTGAGTTAACGGCTATCTTTGCGCATATTGTTGGCGTCCTGCTGCTAAACCATACAGGCCGTATTCGGATGTTTGGTAAAGGTGCCGATGAATTAATAACACACTACCTCGATAACTTGGCACTTCGACTCCCCATTCAGAAATAATTACTACATGATGATTAACCAAGCGACAAGCGCTCTTATTCTGATTGATTTTCAAACTCGTTTGATGCCGAGTATTGATGAGGGTGAAACCGTCGTTGCTTCAGCCCTCTTCCTCGCTAAGGTGGCGCAAGTCTTAGAAATACCAATTCTAGGAACTGAGCAGAATCCGGCTGGCCTAGGGCCAAACGATGAGCGCATTAAAGTGTTTTGCGACCAGACTGTTGTGAAGCATTCTTTTAATGGAGTTGCAGATGGTTTGGCGGACTGTATTAGGGCAATCAATCCTTTAATTACACAAGTGGTTCTGGCTGGTTGTGAAGCGCATGTATGTCTGATGCAAACAGCCTTAGGTTTACAGGCAATGGGCTACGAAGTGGCAGTAGTTCCAGAGGCTAGCGGCAGTAGAATGCCACAAGATAAGATATTGGCCATGGACCGTATGGGTCAGCAAAAAATGGTTATGCTTGGCGCGGAAATGCTTGCTTTTGAGTGGCTTAAAACATCGGACCACCCCCAGTTTAAGAATGTTTTGCAACTGATAAAGAATAGATAAGCTAAGCTCGTCTTTAATAGAAAGATATTTGAAGAGGAAGTATGGAACATACCGTTTTAATTACTGGTGCAACAGCTGGTTTTGGTGAGGCAACTGCCCGTCGTTTTTTATCTCATGGGCATCAAGTCATTGCAGTTGGCAGAAGAATCGAGCGTCTGAATGCTTTAAAGGCATCGCTGCCTGAAAGTCAGAAAGCCAAACTGTTAACCATGGTTGTGGATGTATGCGATAGCGCCAAGGTGGATAATTTAGCAGCGTCTTTGCCTGCAGAATTTGCTAATGTCACTGTATTGGTAAATAACGCTGGCTTGGCATTGGGTTTAGAGCCAGCCCATAAGGCCTCTTTAAGCGATTGGGATCGAATGATTGATACCAACATCAAGGGCTTAGTGCATATGAGCCGGGCCTTTTTACCAGGTATGGTTGAGCGTAAATGCGGTCATATTATTAATGTGGGTTCAGTTGCTGGTCTTTATCCTTACCCCGGCAGCAATGTTTATGGATCTACCAAGGCATTTGTAAAGCAATTTAGCTTGAACCTTCGTGCTGACTTAATTGGTACGCCATTGCGTGTAACTTGTGTTGAGCCTGGATTGAGCTCCGGAACAGAATACTCAAATGTCCGCTTTAAGGGTGATGATGCGAAAGCGGAAAAAGTATATGAGGGGGTTCAGGCGCTGAGTGCGGATGATATTGCTGAGGCTATTTATTGGTCTGCCACTTTACCTCCCCATATGAATATCAATGCCTTGGAAGTAATGCCGGTTCAGCAATCATTCGCAGGAACAACAATACATCGGGGAGAGTTGTAAGTTCTAGGAATTGTCCTTGGATTTCTTCCACTGATAAAACTGGGGATAGACACGCATGACAACGGGCCCGTCAAAATCCCAAGATTTACAGGTTCCTAAATACAGAGGCGGCTTGTTTTCATCTTTATCAAATAGAGCCCCTGGAATAGATTGATAAGCTGCAGTCGCAATATTATTTAAGAGCTCACGTAAATGCGTGCAACCTTTAATTCCGCCCAAGTGTGTTTCAATTGTTTTGCGCCAACCCTTACCAATGCGCGCACCAATCAACCCATCCATCGGTGGAATGACTTCGGGACATTCGGGATGGGGATGACTATCCATAGATACTTCGATATCTTGAATGTGGAGGTGACTGTCGACCGTTACGCGTACCCACATATCGTGAATTGCTTCCCCTGGCTCCCAGGTTTTAGAACCGGTAGTAAAGGGGTGTGCCTTGATATCGACTAGATGACCTTCAATATCCCATAGACCATCCTCTCGGGCATACCCATTAAAAGTGACTTCGCGAGTATGAAGTGGGGTACGGGGTTTAGGATTAGAGAGCATCGCTGATTGATTGGTCTGAATAGGGTAAGCCTTCATAATAATGGCTTGTTTGCGAACTTGTTCAGATGCCGATAAATAGCGGTTCTCTGTAGTATTCTTTCCTGCATATGGCAAAACCCATTTCATTAGAAAAGATTCTTTTTAGCCAAGGCTTTGGAACGCGACGCTACTGTAGCGATCTGGTGTATGCCGACCTAGTAAAGGTCAATAGTGTTCTCGCGGACGATCCAGAAAAACGAATCCCTACTGAGGGGCTCGTTTTAAATGTTGAGGGTAAGGATTGGGATTATCACGAAAAGGCGTATATCGCCTTTAATAAGCCACCTAATTACGAGTGCTCCCATAAAACTACCCATCATCCAAGCGTATATAGCTTGCTACCTGCGCCATTTGTGGAGAGGGGTTTGCAGTGTGTGGGGCGTCTTGACTACGACACAACAGGCTTGCTGCTCATTTCTGACGATGGGCAGTTTATACACAAAATGACAACCCCCAAGAAAAACATTGGCAAGGTTTACGAAATTACCACTCCCGATCCCATCACGCAAAGTCAAATAGATCATTTGCTGAATGGCGTGCTGTTGGAAGATGATCCTAAGCCTTGTTTAGCTACTGCTTGCAAACTCCTTTCGGAAAATAGTTTAGCCATGACCATTGTTGAGGGACGTTATCACCAAGTGAAGCGCATGATGGCTGCAGTGGGTAATCATGTAACAAAACTACATCGTACCGAGATTGGCGCTTATGTGATGCCGGAAGATTTAGCGGCAGGGGAATGGCGCTGGCTTTACCCTGATGATTTAAAGGCGCTTTCAAAAAGCGTTGAGCTCTAAATGAAGAATGCATTGCTACCCGAAAATTTTGATTTTCAGAACAGCATCCCATTGTGGCAGCTGGATGCTGCGCGCAAAAAGATTTCACAAGACTTTGTATTTGAAAACTTTAAACGTGCTTTTGAATTTATGGCTCTATGCGCGCAGTACGCCGAAGAGATTGACCATCATCCTGACTGGTCAAATTCCTGGGATAAGGTGAAGGTGCAGCTTACTACCCATTCATGCAATGGTTTAACCGAGCTGGATATTGCGATGGCAAAAGCGATGGATACTTTTGCATCTCAGGTGAAATCGTAAAAGCAATTAATGCTCATCACCCTCGTGTTCTTCTTCATTGATACTCATTAAAATGGTAGCGAGCAGGCCATACACAACTTCAGTAGAAATCATGCCATCTTCATCAAGTTCGTCAATTAAGTCATTCAGACAATCTTCCGTAGGCTCGTTGAGCAAAGTCATCGCGCATTCACACCCATAATCAAAATCTTCGTCGTTCTGGGTTTGGTCTTCGGTAGTCATATTTATCCTTAATAGAGGCTTCAGGATAGCAAATTACTGTTCAATTCGATAGACCTGGCAGCCTATCTAGGTGAAATTAATGTGCATCCGCAAAAAGCCAATAATGATTTATAGTAATTTGACAATAAAAAGATAGGAGATAGCATGCAACTGGACGTCAATGGTCAAATCCATCATATTGATGTGGAACCCAATATGCCCTTATTGTGGGCTATTCGTGAGGTGGTCGGTTTAACTGGTACGAAGTATGGATGTGGTGTAGCGCAGTGTGGCGCATGTACTGTCTACCTCAATGGAGAGCCAATCCGTTCATGTTCTGTGCCGGTTTCTATTGTTGGCAAAGCTAAAATTACCACGATTGAAGCGCTTTCAAAAAATAATTCGCATCCGGTTCAACAAGCGTGGATCGCCCTTGATGTTCCGCAGTGTGGTTATTGCCAGTCGGGGCAAGTAATGGCTGCAGCTGCTCTACTAAAAAGAATTCCTAAACCTACAGATGCTGATATTGATCAGGCTATGTCCAATGTTTGTCGGTGCGGTACTTATCAGAAGATTCGGGATGGTATCCATGTCGCTTCTGGTCAAAAGAAATTGGCGGAAGTCTTGGCGCTGTATGACGCTACTCCCGCGACACGCGGTTAAGGAGATCAACATGACAGCCAATACGCAAAACAATGAGTTGGAAAATGCTTCTCGCCGTGACTTTATTATTAAAGGCACGCTAGCTGGTGGGGGTTTAATGCTGGGAGTGGGCGCGATGCCTGATCTTGTTTTTGCACAAACAGCTAGCCAATATGATCCTAACTCCCCAACAAAATATGGCGATGCTGAGGTGAATGCTTGGGTTAGTATTAAGCCCGATGAAACAGTCATCATCAGAATTGCTCGTTCAGAGATGGGGCAGGGAACGCGTACAGGTTTAGCTCAACTTGTTACAGAGGAGCTAGAGTGCAACTGGAAGAAAGTAAAAACCCAGTCAGCAACTCCAGGTCATAGTCTTGCACGTAAACGGGTATGGGGAGAGCATGGCACTGGAGGTAGCCGGGGCATTCGGATTTCGGAAGATTATGTGCGCAGAGGCGCCGCTGCAGCCCGCATCATGCTTTTAGAGGCTGCCGCCAAGCAATGGAATGTGCCCGTTACCGAATTGAAAGTAGACAAAGGCGTCATTACACATGTGCCAACAGGACGCAAAACAACTTATGGAAAAGTGGCGGAGTTAGCATCCACCTTAACCCCGCCTGATCCGAAATCTATCACCTTGAGGGATCCGAGGGACTGGAGGGTTGCTGGTCAGCCTTATGCGCGTATTGATACCGCTAATAAGGTCAATGGCACAAAAGTGTACGGTCTTGATTTACAGCTCCCAGGCATGCTTTGCGCCTCCGTGAAGTCTTGCCCTGTATTCGGTGGCAAGTTGGTCAGTTATGACGAAGCCAATGCGATGACTTTTCGAGGCGTTAAGGGCGTAGTCAAGATTAATGACAGTACCCTTGCTGTAGTGGCTGACACCTGGTGGCATGCGAATACCGCTTTAAATGCAATGCCTATAGTTTGGGATGAAGGAAAGAATGCAGCTGTTTCTCAGGATGGCATCGATCAAATGCTGCGAGCTGGCTTAGATGAGGAAGGGGATTTTTGGCAACGCAAAGAGGGCGATGCGCCTGCTGCTATTAATAGCGCCAATAAAAAAGTAGAGGCTATTTATTACACACCCTATCGGGCTCACGTCACCATGGAGCCCATGAATGCCACCGTCAAAATTAGTGGCGATCGTGCAGAGGCTTGGGTACCCACACAAAATGGTGAAGGCTCGCATGCGGCTCTCTCTGAGGCAACCGGTTTTCCTTTAGAGAATTGTGAAATCTATAAATTAGACTCTGGTTGTGGCTTAGGTCGTCGTGGGTCTACGCAGGATTTCACGACTTATGCTGCAAAGGTTGCGCAAAAATATCCCGGCGTTCCAGTGAAGGTTATTTGGAGTCGAGAGGAGGATATGACACACGACTATTACCATCCGATTGCGATGGCGAAAATGACTGCTGGTCTAGATGGTGCTGGCAATCTCACTGGTATGCATATTAAAGTAGCGGGTCAATCCATTAATGCCACTCTTGCCCCAGGAGTCATTAAGAATGGAAAAGATGAGCGTCAGCTCCAAGGTTTTTATGCGAAGGGTCCCGATGCACAGTTAGGCTATACATTTCCAACATTGCTGACGGAATATGTCATGAAGAATACCCATGTACCTGTTGGCCCATGGCGTGGTGTGAATACCAATCAAAATGGTATTTTTATGGAATGCTTTATGGATGAATGTGCGAAGGCTGCAGGCAAAGACCCAGTGCAATTTAGACAGGCGCTCATGCAAAGTCACCCCAAACATTTGGGCGTCTTAAATGCTGCTGCCAAGAAGGCAAATTGGGATCAGCTATTACCGGCTGGAACATTCCGTGGGGTCGCTCAATTCATGGGATACGCCAGTTACTCGGCATGTGTGGCAGAGGTTTCGGTTCAAAATAATGTGGTCAATATTAGTCGCTTAGTCTTTGCATTAAATTGCGGTCATGTTGTTAATCCCTATTTGACGCGTGAACAGATTGAAGGTTCCGTAGCGATGGCATTGGGCGCAATCTTTAATCCAGAGATTACGGTAGAGAACGGCCGTATTAAGCAGAAAAATCTAGATACCTACCCTTTACTGAAATTGGCATCCACTCCAAGAATCGAAAGTGTCTTAGTGCCAACGTATGACTTCTGGGGAGGCGTAGGTGAGCCAACGATCTGTGTAGTGGGCCCAGCAGTGGCTAATGCCATCTCTGCCGCAATTGGACGTCCTGTACGAAACTTTCCACTCAGCAAAGAGGGTTTGAGCTTAGCCTAGCTTTAGGACTGAGTTAAATCTATCACGACCCATCGGATTCTGATGGGTCGTTTAATATGCGCTTATGAAGTATTTAAAAAGCGCCTTATTTCTGATTTCTCTACTGCCCTTAGGTCGCTTAGTTTGGCTTGGTTATCATGATGATCTTGGCGCCAATCCGATTGAGTGGATTACCCGATCTACGGGTACCTGGACTCTTGTCTTTTTATGCATTACCTTGGCAATGACGCCCTTAAGACTCATCACAGGATGGGCTTCCTGGATCAAGTTGCGGCGTATGTTTGGCCTCTTTTGTTTTTTCTATGCTGCGATTCATTTTTCAATATGGTTTTGGTTGGATCAAAATCTTAACCTACAGGCAATGTGGGCTGATGTAATCAAGCGTCCATTTATTACGATGGGATTTATAACATTCGTTCTGCTTATCCCATTGGCCTTAAGCTCAAATCATTGGGCATTGCAAAGACTCGGAAGACATTGGTCTGTATTGCATAAATTAATCTATGTGATTGCCTGTACTGCCTTAATTCATTACTGGTGGCATAAAGCTGGCAAGAATGATGTAGGTACCGTCATGATTTATGCGGTAGTGATTTTATTTTTATTGACTTTTCGCCTGCCGATCATCAAAAAGCGACTACAACTTTTACGCAGTCAGTAGGGATTTAAAACTCAGTAGCGAAGCGCAGTATGAAGCGGCGCGTTTCTACAAAGCCATTTTTAATTTCCATATCGCGCCCATATTGCAAGCTAATTCTGCCAAATGGATAATAGGCTAAGGCGCTCAACATATATCTCTGAGTGTTGACCACGTTATTGAGGTACGTGCTTCCAACCGTAGTTGCGCCACCGGCAACATAAAAGTAAGAATATCCAAGGGTGTAGGTTTGATTAATTTTATAAATCGGACCTAATTGGGTTGTTGTAAGGGGTTTTTGATTTAGGGTGGTAGTTCTTGCTGAGAGGCAGGAGATAGCGCATTGACTATTACCGCCGAACCACATGGTGTCAACCGCGATCATGCCATCTAAATTCTCCACAATGGCCTGTTGGTAGCCCATTTGAATATCGGATTTATAGCGGTTCTCCCCCATGTTCACCAGTCTTTGGCTGTTATAACTTCCAGTGGGTGCAGTGAGGTAACCAGCAACACCGAAATACCTTCTTTTTTCTCTGTCAGCATAAGGCCAAATTGCCGTCGCAAATGTGAGATCCCCCATGCCGGTATCTTCTTGGTAATTCGCTAAAGAGCCTGCTGGCTTGATCGTGCCATACGGTAACTGCAAATAGGATATGGCTGGCAACTCACTAAGAGCATAAGAGGTGCTTACTCGCAGAATTCCGGTTTGAGTGCTAATGTCCGGACTCTTCAAGCTTGCAGATTTTGGGAGTGCGGTAGTAAGAACCGTACCGTTTCTATAGTAGGTACTGTTGTCCGTATTGACGTAACTAATCATCGCATGACTTTTACCGGGTAACGGGGCCACAATATCATTTGGTTGTAAATCAATTGCCCATATAGCAAAAGGCTGGACTAGCAAAATGATTGTGAGAAGTCGAGCGAATTTCATGTGAACATTTTAGTTAAATTATTGGTATTTACCGCAGTCGGATATGTGGGTTTATACGGGGCAGTATTTTTTGTCCCCTAAAATAGACCAATGAAACTCAATTCAATTAAATGTGCTTATTTCTTGCTTTCTATGGGTATCTCACTAGCGTCATTGGGGCAGACTAATTCGGGTATGACGACTTATTCGCCATATACCCCTGAACAGATCAGAGAATTTAATAAGCAAGGACTTTCACCGATTGAGGGGCCCTTTGGCCCTATTTATCCTAACGCCCAACAACAGCGTGCGGCTAAAAGGCAATCCATGGACTCGAAATACTTTAGTCAGCCTACGGGCGAAGAAGAGGCAGAAGCCTTAGAAACAGAATCTGCTGACCCATATCAACCCATGAGCCCAATGATTTCGTTTTAGACCCTGGGGTTGCTAAAAGGGTGCTTAGGCAAAACTTAAATCGGGTATCGAGTCGAGTTGTAATAATGCTTTGGCTGACTCAGGCGTCGCATTGAGCCAGTCATTAAAAAGCTCAGGCCTTAAAGGCACGACAGTACGTTTTTCATCTTCCGATTTATGAAAGCGCTTCATGACCGAATGATTGTCGGCATTAATAGTCAGCATTGAAAACGATACGATAAGTTCGCCCGATTCTGAATCTGTCCAGGTATCCCATATGGAGGCAATCGCCATGGGCTCCCCATTCGTTTGCCGAATCCCAGTGCGAACTGCTTTGCCGGATTCATAACAGGGTTCATAAAAAGCATCTGCTAGGGCAAGTGCATAGTGACGCTTTGCCCAAGCCCTTTTATAGGAAGGTTTTTCTGCTACTGTTTCCACTCTGGCGTTATAGGTTTTTCTGCCGAAATTTTCATCTTTTGCCCAAGAGGGTAATAGGCCAAAACGTGCCAAGCCAATCGCTGCACACTCGGTGTTGTGGCTTTTTAAGACAATAGGGCCCGGATAGGTTGGGAAGACATCATGGGTAGCTGAACTTGGCAGGATCAAGTCAAAATGGGTTTTGACCCAATCCACATTAACCGTAGTGAGGTATTGAACGCACATGTGCTTATTTTACTGCCTGAAATACTGATAGATCATGGTGCTGGTAATATTAGCCCTATATTTTAGAAAGATGAATATCCATGAAATTTGTAACCCATTTATTTAAATCCATAGCGGCACCTATTGTTACTGTAAGCCTGTTGCTAGGACTTTTTGTAGGATCTGCAGTTGCTCAGCAGAGTGGCTTGCCAATCAATGCAGCTGCTTCTGTTAATGGGGCAATCATTACCAATGATATGGTTGAGCAAGGTATTAAAATGGCCCTCTCTCAGGGACAGAAAGACTCTCCTGAATTACGTAAGGCTGTAATCCAAAAATACATTGAAGTGATGCTGTTATCTCAGCGAGCTGAAAAAGATGGCTTGGCTAACTCTGAAAAAGCCAACACACAATTAATACTCATTCGCCAAAATTATTTAGCCGACCTTGAGTTGGCTACATTCATGGCACAAAATCCAATCACTGATGCGGATGTTCAGGCTGAGTACAACAAAGAGCTGGGAAGTCTTGGGCCACAAGGAATGATTGTGGAATATAAGATCAGTGATATTGCGGTTGCCAGTGAGGCAGATGCACAAGCTGCTCTGGCCCGCATTAAAAAGGGCGAACCATTTGATAAGGTAGCTAAAAGCGTTTCACTAGCCCCCAATAAAGATCAGGGCGGGGCGGCCGGTTGGGTGCAGATTGGCCAGGTGCCACCTCCAATCGCTGCTGTCTTGACTAACTTAGCTAAGGGCCAAGTATCACCGGCGCCTATTCAGATGCAACAAGCCTGGTATTTAGTTAAGCTGGAGGATAAAAAATCCACTAAGCCACCTACTTTTGAGCAAGCAAAGCCTGCTATCCGTAATGGCTTAGCTCAGAGAAAGCAGTTTGAGTTTTTATCTCAAATTGCGAAAGAATCCAAGATTGTGATTCAGTAAGTAGCAAACTGTCTCAATCAAAAGGGCTCTAAGGAGCCCTTTTTGTTTGCTGCTAAATTCATGAGTCCCTATTGACGTTCAAGAGTCACAAAGTGAAAAGTAATATCACCTTCAGATCCTGGCGTACGTTCTATTTCTTTCCATGAGGCTTTATCAGGCACCTCAAAGAAGGTATCACCACCATCCACATCGATATCAATCTCGGTAATGTAGAGACGATCGGTCTTACCAAATGCTTGTTTGAATAGTTGTTCGCCGCCGATGACAAAAACACGGGGCGAGTCATTTAAGCGATCTAATGCTTCATCTAGGGAGCCAGCTACTTCAGCGCCAGTGAGTTGTAATTTGGTATTACGGCTAACCACGATATTTCGACGTCCAGGCAAAGGGCGGCCAATCGATTCCCAAGTCTTACGCCCCATCACTACGGGGTATCCCATGGTCACACGTTTAAAGAACTGTAAATCAGCAGAGATTTTCCAAGGCATTTGGTTATCACGACCAATGACATGATTGCGCGAACGCGCAACGATCATAGAAATAGCAGGCTGTGTCATCAATTGTTTTCTTAAATAGCTACTGGAGCTTTAATATGTGGATGTGATTCGTAACCCTGGATTTCAAAATCCTCATACTCATAGTCAAAAATAGAGTCAGGCTTGCGCAAAATATTGAGTTTTGGCAATGGCATGAAGTCTCTGGATAACTGCAGATCAACTTGCTCCAAATGGTTGCTATACAAGTGGCAATCCCCACCAGTCCAAATAAAGTCACCTACGTCTAAATCG
>CAIMPQ010000065.1 GCA_903843315.1 uncultured beta proteobacterium | reverse complement strand
TGGTATCGAGGCCAATAGAATCGCGATTGATCCGGGATTTGGTTTTGGTAAAAGTCTCGAACATAATCTCAATTTGCTGAAAAACTTTGCTGCATTTTCAAAGTTAGGATATCCCGTATTGGCCGGACTCTCCCGTAAATCCATGCTTGGTAAGATTACCGGTAAGGACACCAATGAGCGTGTGGCTTCCAGCGTGGCAGCAGCTATCATGGCGGCTGATCGCGGTGCCAGAATCGTACGCGTACACGATGTACCTGAGACGGTTGATGCATTAAAGCTTTGGGGGGCGATTCAGACTTAGGATACCCCTAAGTTTTATAATCTCATTTATGAAAAAACAATACTTTGGCACTGATGGCATTCGAGGAGAAGTGGGGCATTTTCCGATTGTTCCTGAATTCATGACCCGTTTAGCTTATGCCGCAGGCAAAGTATTCACTAAAGACGTTAAATCTGGTGAACGTTGCAAAGTCTTGATTGGTAAAGATACCCGCGTATCTGGTTATTTGTTAGAAGCTGCTTTAGAAGCAGGCTTTGCAGCTGCCGGTGTAGATGTCATGTTGTGCGGACCCATGCCAACCCCTGGGGTTGCTTATCTCACAAGAGCCTTGCACTTAACTGCAGGTGTAGTGATATCCGCTTCACACAATCCTTATCAAGATAACGGCATCAAATTTTTCTCAGCCAATGGTGACAAACTTTCCGATGACTTTGAATTTGCCATTGAAGCTGAACTCGAAAAACCCATGGGCTGCGTGAGCGCGGACGAATTGGGTAAAGCTTTCCGCTTAGATGACGCCGCTAGACGTTATATTGATTTCTGTAAATCGACGTTTCCAAGTGATTTAAATCTACAAGGTTTAAAACTGGTGGTAGATTGTGCCAATGGCGCTGCCTATCACATCGCTCCACATGTATTTCAGGAGCTAGGGGCGGAAGTCATTTCTATTGGTGTCACTCCTGACGGTCGCAATATTAATGATGGTTGTGGGGCTACAGCCCCAGCTGCCTTGATTGCTAAAGTCAAAGCAGAAAAAGCAGATATTGGCATAGCGCTAGATGGTGATGCGGATCGTTTGCAGATGGTTGATGCCACGGGCCGTTTATTTAATGGCGATGAACTGCTCTATGTACTTGCTAAAAACCGCTTAGAGCGTGGGCATGCCATTGGTGGTGTTGTTGGCACCTTGATGACCAACCTTGCGGTTGAGAATGCTATTAAAGACTTAGGCATTGAATTTGAGCGCGCCAATGTGGGCGATCGTTATGTTTTAGAACTCCTCAGACAAAAGGGATGGCTTATTGGTGGCGAAGGTTCAGGTCACTTGCTTTGTTTGGATCAACACTCCACTGGTGATGGCACGATTGCAGCTCTGCAAGTGCTTGCTGCCATGAGTCAAAACAAAAAAAGCCTTGCTCAGCTGCTGGAGAATGTCAACATCTTCCCACAAGTGCTTCTCAATATCAAATTTAAGCCTGGTTACAACTGGAAACAAGATGAGAAACTCAAGAAGCAAATCGAAAAAGTTAATGTAGATCTAAAAGATATTGGTAGGGTGCTCATTCGTGCTTCTGGCACTGAACCGCTCCTGCGGGTGATGGTAGAGAGCAAAGATGCTGATGTAGGTATGAGTGCGGCGAAAAGTATTGCTGCATTAGTGCCAGTAGCCTAACGCCTTATGTTCCGTATCGATATCAATGCAAAATTAAGGCTCGTATTTAGCTTATTGCTTCTATTTATTGCAGCTATTCAGTTACCAACTGCAAGTGGAGAGCCTACTTATAGCAAGCCTAAAAATATCATCATCATGTTTGCCGATGGCACGACTAGTAGTCAGTATGAATTTGGCCGTTATTCGAGCGCACTATTACGACAGCAATCATTTGCTGTAACGGATGTAGTGATGACTAAAGGGCAGTTTCAGCTCATGAAGACTGAATCGGCAAATTATTATGTGACCGATTCGGCGGCTGCGGCCTCAGCGATGTCTACTGGTTACAAGGTGAATAATGGTGTTATATCGATTGCACCAGATGGCAAATTTCCGCCTACCTTAATGCAAGTAGCCAAACTCAGCGGCAAGCGTATTGGATTGATCAGTACTGCACCGATCTATGATGCTAGTCCAGCTGCTTTTAGTGTGCATGCTCAATCTAGACGAGACTCTGAATCTATTGTTAATCAATATCTAGAGCTGGCCCCGGACGTGCTGATGGGCGGTGGATCAGATTACTTTCTACCAAGATCGGTACCTGGTGGAAAGCGCCAGGATAGCAAGAATGTCGTTGAAGCTTTCCAGGGAAAGGGTTATCAATACATCAATACGCCCGCACAGCTAAATCAGATTAATTCCTCTCAGGTTCTCGGCTTATTTGCCAGCGAAGATCTTGATTATGAAATTGATCGCAAAGCATCAGAGACACCCAATTTATCGCAGATGTTGACGACGTCACTACAAGTGCTAAATAAGGATCCTAAGCAAAAAAATTACAAAGGATTTGTATTATTTGCCGAGAACGAGAATACAGATTCTGCAGGTCACCAAAATGATGTAGCAGCCCTGATGCGTGACTTATGGGCTTTTGATGATGCAGTAAAGGTTGCCCTCGAGTTTCAAAAAAACAATCCAGATACCCTGGTAATCGTTACTGGAGATCATGAGACTGGTGGATTTTCTCCTACATACGGTCGTAAAAATCTCGGCCCGGCAGGGAATGCAAACTATTCAAATGTTGATATCGATCAGCTAAAACAAATTGAGCGGTATACGATGTCACTTAAAGAGTTTTCTGATCAATTTAAAGCGAAAGTAAGGCAGGGCAGCGGTAGAGCAGAGTTGAGTGCCTATCTCAGTAATTTATTGGAAGAGGGATTTCCAGGGTTAATTCTGGATGCAGATTTACGTGAAAAGATTCTGACCCAGGGTCAATTGGGGCCGAACTCGAACTATCTGCCATCCAATATCTTGGCACTGGCTATAGCCCGTCAAACTGGCTTTTATTGGGCTAGTTCTGGCCATACCCCTGCGCCCATTACGGTAGCCGCCATAGGACCCGGATCGAAGATTTTTAATGGATTTGATGACAATACTTCCTTTGCCACTAAGCTGAGACTTCTGATGGGTCAAAAATAGCCTCTAGGGCTATCAAATCACCGTTTTTTCTTTGTCATGAAAGTGTCATGTTCTAGTCATATCGTCCTTATATCGCAAACTTGCGTTATCACTATTAAAGGACGCTTCAAATGAAAAATTTCTTGAAAAAAGCTCTAGTTATTAGCGCTATTTCATTGGCTCCAGTAACATTTGCGGCGGATATGACGGGCGCTGGCGCGACTTTCCCATACCCAATTTACGCCAAATGGGCAGAAGCCTATAAAGCTAAAACAGGATCTAATTTGAACTATCAATCCATCGGTTCATCTGGAGGCATTAAACAAATTAAGGCGAAAACGGTTGATTTTGGTGCGACAGATAATCCAGTGAAGTTTGCGGACTTAGAGGCTGATGGCTTGGTTCAATTTCCAGCAATCATTGGTGGGGTAGTTCCAGTGATTAACGTTGATGGAGTGAAGCCGGGAGAAATCAAATTAGATGGCCCAACTTTGGCCGATATTTTCCAAGGGGTTATCTCTGATTGGGGTGACAAGCGCATTGCCATTATGAATCCTGGTGTAAAAATACCTAGCGGACCTATCACTGTAGTGGTACGTGCTGATGGTTCAGGTACTACTGCAATCTTTACTGATTACTTAGCCAAAACAAGTACCTTGTTTAAGGAGGCAGTTGGATCTGGTGCCTCTGTGAAGTGGCCTGCTGCCTCTACTGTTGGTGGCAAGGGCAATGAAGGTGTTGCGGCAAACGTATCTCGCGTTAAGAATTCGGTTGGTTACGTTGAATATGCTTACGCTAAGAAAAACAAGATGACATTTCTTACGATGAAGAATAAGGATGGCAATTTTGTTTTACCTGATGACTTAACATTCTCAGCTGCTGCTGCAGGTACTGATTGGGCAACGATTCCTGGAATGGGTACATTTATTACCAATGCTCCAGGCGCTAAATCATGGCCAATTACTGGCGCATCTTTTATCTTGATCTATAAGAATCCTGAGAACAAGGTAAATGCCGCTGAAGTAATCAAATTCTTCGACTTTGCATTCAAGGACGGCAAGAAGATGGCTGAAGAATTAGACTATGTTCCGATGCCGGATAAAACTACAGACTTCATTCGCAAGAATGTCTTTACTAAGATTGCAACTAAGTAACATTTACTCACTAATATTTTTCTGCCCTGCAATAGCGGGGCAGTTGAATTTTTTGTAAGATCAATTTATGTCGGATTCTATCCAGTCTTACTCAGCACCAACGCCACAAGCGCTTCGCATCGCAAAAATACAGCGTATTCAAGACTTTCTATTTCATGGAATTACTCAATTCTTTGCTGTATCCGTATTGATCGCGCTTCTGGGAATCATCATCTCCTTGGTAATAAATGCTGCTCCTGCATTGAGAGAGTTTGGATTGGGGTTTTTCTTTACTCAAGAATGGGATATTGTTAATGGAGAGTTCGGTGGATTAATTGCCATCTATGGAACGCTTGTGACATCACTGATTGCATTGCTAATTGCCGTGCCTTTAAGTTTTGGAATTGCAGTTTTCTTAACTGAGTTGTGTCCAGGTCCTTTGCGTAGACCTTTAGGCACCGCTGTGGAATTATTAGCTGCCGTTCCATCCATTATTTACGGGATGTTTGGTTTATTCATCTTTGCTCCGTTATTTGCTGAGTACATTCAGCCAGCTTTAGCCGCAACGCTCGGAAAGATCCCTGGATTAGGTATTTTATTCTCAGGCGCCTTCAATGGGATTGGGATTCTATGTGCGGGTTTGATTCTGGCTATGATGATTCTTCCTTTTATTGCATCTGTGATGCGTGATGTATTTGAAATCGTCCCGCCAGTTCTCAAAGAATCTGCTTATGGTATCGGCTGTACTACTTGGGAAGTGGTAAAGAATGTTGTGCTGCCCTATACCAAGGCTGGTGTGATTGGCGGCATTATGTTGGGCTTAGGTAGGGCGCTTGGCGAAACCATGGCAGTTACATTTGTGATTGGTAATGCCCATCGCTTATCTCCATCACTGTTTTCACCTGGTACCTCCATAGCTTCGACTCTTGCGAATGAATTTGGAGAAGCTGAAGCAGGCCATCATCTCTCCTCATTATTTGCGTTGGGTTTAGCCCTATTCATCATTACCTTTATTGTTTTGGCATGCGCTAAGTGGATGCTGAGCAATATGGAGAAGAGGCAGGGTCTTAAAACATGATTAGTTCGAAAAACATTAATCCAGAAGTTTTTGCTCGTAGGAAGCGCATCAATAAAATTGGCCTGACACTATCCATGGGCGCCATGGCCCTTGGCATGATCTTCTTATTGTGGATTTTGAGTGTTTTGTTTATTAAAGGCTTTGGCGCAATCGATCTCAATTTATTTATCCACAGTACGCCTGCACCAGGGTCTGAAGGTGGCGGTCTGGCCAACGCGATTGTTGGCAGCTTAATGTTAATCGGTTGCTGTACTCTTATTAGTACTCCGGTCGGTGTACTAGCTGGCCTATATCTTTCTGAATATGGTGACCGTAGTCGTGTTGCCTCAGTTACCCGTTTTGTTACTGACATCATGTTGTCAGCACCATCAATTGTGATTGGTCTATTCGTATATGCACTCGTTGTGGCACAAGTGAGGCACTTCTCTGGGTGGGCAGGAACCATTGCCTTAGCTTTAATAGCAATACCAGTTGTAGTTCGAACAACAGAAAATATGTTGCGTTTAGTTCCGGGCAGCTTGCGTGAAGCCGCTTATGCATTAGGTACGCCAAAGTGGAAAGTGGCTTTTATGATCACTTTGCGCGCTGCTCAGAGTGGCGTTATGACTGGTATCTTGCTGTCATTGGCTAGAGTCAGCGGTGAAACGGCACCTTTATTATTTACCGCATTAAATAATCAGTTCTTCTCAACCAATATGAATGCGCCCATGGCCAATTTGCCAGTTGTGATTTTCCAATTTGCCATGAGTCCATACGATAACTGGGTTGATCTAGCATGGGGCGGGGCCTTATTAATTACCTTTGCAGTATTGGGTCTCAATATTCTTGCTCGTGTGGTATTCCGTGAAAAGGTGCAGGGATGATGAGCAATATGAAAACAATGTTTGACTTGAATAAAATAGATAGTCAAGGAGGTAGAGTGGAAATAGCAAACGATGTAACGCAACCCGCCGCAGTAAATGCGCTAGAAGTGCGTAATCTCAATTTCTTTTACGGTGCTTTTCAAGGTCTAAAGAATATTAATTTAGATATCGAGCAAGGTAAAGTTACCGCCTTTATCGGCCCATCTGGTTGTGGAAAGTCTACGCTCCTTAGAACGCTAAATCGCATGTACGACCTTTATCCTGGTCAGCGTGCTGAAGGTGAAATTAACTTCTACGGACAGAATATTCTTGAGCCGGGACAGGATTTAAACTTACTACGATCCAGGATAGGTATGGTTTTCCAAAAACCAACTCCGTTTCCAATGTCTATCTACGAAAACATTGCTTTTGGGGTACGTTTATATGAAAGACTCTCGCGCTCAGAAATGGATGAGCGTGTAGAGTGGGCTCTCAATAAAGCGGCCCTATGGAACGAGGCTAAGGATAAGCTGAATCAGAGCGGTTTATCCCTCTCTGGCGGTCAACAACAACGCCTCTGTATTGCCCGTGGCGTAGCAGTTAGGCCTTCTGTAATCCTATTGGATGAACCAACGTCTGCTCTTGATCCCATTTCTACCGGCAAGATCGAAGAGTTGATTCATGAGTTAAAAAATGAATACACGATTGCAATCGTGACCCATAATATGCAGCAAGCAGCTCGAGTTTCTGACTACACTGCATATATGTATCTG
Organism: uncultured beta proteobacterium; assembly: GCA_903843315.1. GTDB lineage: Bacteria > Pseudomonadota > Gammaproteobacteria > Burkholderiales > Burkholderiaceae > Polynucleobacter. Next base: position 9,045 of record CAIMPQ010000065.1, on the reverse strand, counting down.
GGTAGCTTAATTGAGTACGGTAAGACTGATGAGATTTTCATCAAGCCTAAGCGTAAAGAAACAGAAGATTACATAACCGGTCGCTTCGGTTAAATGGAGATGCAAATGCCCGATAAACACCTATCATCACAATTTGATGCTGACTTAAATTCTTTATCTAGCCGTCTCTTAGAGATGGGCGGACTTGTAGAGTCGCAAATTGCTACTGCAATGCGTGCATTTACCCAAATGGATATTGATACCTGTAATGTCGTCATTGAAAACGAAAAATTGGTCAACGATCTCGAAATTCAGATCGATTTAGCTTGTACTGAATTAATAGCACGTAGGCAACCTACTGCACGTGACTTACGTCTGGTAATGGCGGTATCAAAAGCGATTACGAATCTTGAGAGAGCTGGTGACGAAGCTGAGCGTGTTGCTAAACGTACAAAACGCTTAATTGATGCTGGCAATACAGGCAATATTAATGTTGCTGAGATTCGTCTGTCTGGCCAAATGGCAATTTCGCTGTTACGCCGGAGTTTGGATGCGTTTGCTCGTTTGGATACCATTGCCGCTGCTGATGTTGTTCAGGAAGATCGCCAGATCGATGAGGAATTCCGGGCCTTTGTACGCAAACTCATTACTTACATGATGGAAGATCCGCATACTATTACCACTGGCTTAGATATGCTCACCATTGCTAAAGCGATTGAACGTATTGGTGATCATGCCAAGAATATTGCGGAGTTCGTTATCTATATTGCCAAAGGCTCTGATGTGCGCCATATGCCACATGAAGACCTGGTTCGAGAAGCAAATAAGCAATAAAAGCGATTAAATGACTCACCGCATACTCATTGTTGAAGATGAGCCGTCAATTGCTGAATTGATTGCCATTAATCTGACTCATGCAGGATATGAGGTTGAGAGGGCGATGCAGACTGAGATTGCATTCAATCTCATGAAAGAAACTCTACCCAGCCTTTTGATATTGGACTGGATGTTACCTGGTAAATCGGGAGTGCAGTTTGCCAAAGAGCTGCGCGCCAATGAACGTACCCGTGGTTTACTCATTTTGATGCTAACTGCAAAGAGCGAGGAGACAGACAAAGTCTCAGGTTTGGATTCTGGTGCGGATGACTATGTCACCAAGCCCTTTTCGCCTAAGGAGTTGGTCGCCAGAGTGCGAGCATTGCTCCGTCGCCAAACCCCAATCGAAGATACAGGTCCTCTCTCTTTAGGTCCTTTAAAGATGGACCCTAGTGCGCATAGGGTATTAGCAATTTGGCCCAACCAAGATCCTAAGTCAGTCTTATTGGGCCCCACTGAATACCGTTTATTACAGTTTTTCATGGCTAATCCTGAGCGGGTTCATTCGCGTTCCAATTTACTGGACAAGGTGTGGGGCAATGAAGTCTATATTGAAGAGCGTACTGTAGACGTCCACATTAAGCGTTTACGGGCGGCCTTAGCCCCTTTTGATTGCGATCGCTATGTCGAGACCGTTCGGGGCAGTGGATACCGTATGACAAAGACTCCTAGCGAGTCTTAAGCCAAGATTTCCCTAGCTTTTTGCTAAAAATACAGCTGTTTCAAGAGATGCTCTAAGATTGCAGCATGATTTCCGTCATTACACGCTTTGCCACCATTATTTGCCTTGCATTTATCAGCGCCTATGTTGTTTTTGAGAACTGGGGAACTGAATGGGGGATCGCGATTGGCATTTTTATTCTTGCTGTGCCTTTGCTTTACTCCTATATCAATTTAGCGCGCCTTAGAAAATATATCCTCAATGATTCTGTAGAGAATATGCCTTTGCCCAGTGGTTTTTGGGAAGAAGTTTTTTTTAGGCTTCAGCGTTTAGTCAGAAATCTCAAGCAAAAAATTCGAACGATTGAACAGCAACACGATCACTTTATAGAAGCATTCCAGGCTTCGCCCAATGGCATTGTGATGCTTGATGAGAATGACCAGATTGAATGGTGCAATAGTATTGCGGAGCGTTTTTTTGGCCTCCTCTTTAAGCGTGATGCAATGCAACGCATTAACTTTTTAATTCGTCGCCCTGAATTTATTCAATATCTTGCTAAAAGAAGTTTTGAGGAGCCTTTGCTTCTTGAGCGCATGGGGCCAGATAGTAACTTAAGTTTGATGCTGCAAGCATTTCCATTCGGCCAAAAACGCCACTTATTGCTAGTTCAGGACATCACGGATCTTCAAAAAGCAGATGCCATGCGCAGGGATTTCGTTGCTAACGTATCCCACGAAATGAGAACGCCTATCACTGTTTTGATGGGATTTCTGGAGACTGTTCAATCCTTGGATCTGGAAAAGAGCCAGCGTGATCATTATTTTGAGCTAATGATGTCACAGGCTCAAAGAATGAAAAGCTTAGTTGAAGATCTCCTAACCTTAGCCAACCTTGAGGCAAATACCCTGCCTGCTAGTAGCAATGTCATTCAGATCGAAACGGTTATGGCCTTACTTAAAAATGATGCTGAGGCATTATCTCAAGGAGTCCATTCACTCCAGTTCGAATGTCTTACGCCTAATAATCTTTTAGGGGATGAGCGTGAGGTTCTATCCGCATTTAGCAATTTAGTCTCTAATGCCATTCGCTACACACCAGATATTGGTTCAATAACGGCCAGTTGGAAAATCAATGATCAAGGGCAGGGAGAGTTTTCAGTCACAGATTCAGGGCCTGGCATCGCTTCGGAACATCTCTCCAGATTAACGGAGCGTTTTTATCGGATAGATAGGAGTAGGTCTAGAGATACAGGAGGCACTGGCCTTGGACTGGCTATCGTTAAGCATATCGCTAATCGCCACCAAGCTCAACTTCTAATAGAAAGTACACCAGGCAAGGGTAGTACTTTTATGCTGCGTTTTCCTAAAGAACGTATCAGTAATTAATCTTTTTTCTTTTTCTTCTTCTTTTTAGATTCTTTAGGAAGCTTGTCAGATTTACCGTTAGCGTAAAGACACCATACCTTTATCTCTTCAAATAACTCTACTAAGTCGTCGTACGGCAGACTTTTTAAATCAACCAGACCAATTGCGCCAGTTTCTTGCAATTGCTTTATAGCATCTTCGTATTGATATTTACTCATGGTCTTTAAGATTTAATGGCACAAAGATCTATCCTAGCAAACTAATATGACAAAAGTCATTTTTAACGCTGCCAGGGGGTATCAGTCGGACTCACCAGAGACTTCAGAACCGCGTTTAACACCCCTGATTTCTGAAATGAGCCTCTCCAAGGGTCCGCCAATTGCCAAGGTAATCAAAATTGCCCCTAAGCTGAGGCCACCTAAGGCGAACTGACCAGCGCCAAATGCCGCTCCAATGAGTGCACATGCCCAAAGGCTGGCAGCAGTGGTAAGGCCATGGATCTTTTGGGATCTCTGTTCATGAAGAATGACCCCCGCACCCAAAAACCCGAGACCCGTAATCAGCCCCTGAAGTACTCGACTCACGGCCTGAGCATCATCTTGAACAAAGTCACTGATCAGCATGATTGACGTTGCTGAACCGATTGCTACTAATGAGTGAGTACGTATTCCTGCTGACTTGTGGTGTAGCCAGCGATTCAGCCCAAGGATAGTCCCCACCAATAAAGCTAAGCCAAGTCTTAAGCAGATGGCCCCGTATAACTCCCATTGACTCATATCTATTTCCTCTGGTGATCCTATTCCCAATCACTAAAGTGTATATCAGTGCTTCATTTTTAAGATATGGCTACTAGAAAAAGATGTTGAAGAAGCTAATTATGGCAAAACAGCCCTTAATTAGGGGGAATGCCTTGGACTAGTATTAATATCAGTGGAATGTAGATGACAGGACAAAATATGGCGCCAAGAATCAAACCCAAGTTTGCTGTACTGAAATCGATTGAGTCATTTAATAATCCGCGGCCCAGCATCAAAAAACGCTTCTCCGATGGGAAGGCGCTCCGTAAAGTAATTTCAATTACCGAGCAGGGTATTTATCGACCTCGAGTCGATCGAATTGATCCAGTTACTATTCTTGAAAAGCAGGGCAAAGGGCGCATTGAGTCTCTGATGCCCATTCGATATGGACGTATGTTGGCTTCGCCGTTTGCTTTTTTTAGAGGCGGCGCCGCAATCATGGCTTACGATTTGGCCAATCAAGCTGACACTGATATCACTGTCCAATTGTGTGGCGATATGCATGTATCGAATTTTGGTTTATTTGGTACAGCAGAACATCGTTTGGTTTTTGGAATCAATGACTTTGATGAAACCCTGCCAGGAAGCTGGGAGTGGGACATTAAACGCTTGGTGGCCAGCGCCGTGATTGCCTGCGAAAGCATGGGTGGAGATAAGAAACTCAGCAAATTATTAGTTAAGCGAATTTCTTCAGAATATCAAAAGCGCATGGAGCAGTACGCCAAGATGCCTTACCTAGATTTAGCCCAAGAATTTATTGGTGAAAAAGACATTCGCAAGCAATTTAGCTTAGATCACCAGAAAAAATTAGATGCCTATCTTAAAGACACAAAGGGCCAGGGGAATATTCAAGTTTTAGAGCGCTTAACTACTCTGGTGGGTAAGAATCGAAAGATCATTAACAGGCCGCCCTTAATTGAGCACTTCAAAAAGGATTATGGTGGCGTTCCACTAAAGTCTCTTGTTGAAAATGCCTTATCTAACTATGCGAGTACTTTGCTTGCCGATCGACAAGTACTTTTTGAGCGTTACTCACTCAAGGATTTTGCAAGAAAAGTGGTAGGTATTGGAAGCGTTGGAACAACTTGTATGGTCTTTTATTTCGAGGGGGATAGCGTAAATGACCCGCTATTCTTGCAATATAAAGAGGCGCAAAAGTCTGTTTTATCTCCATATCTTGGTGAATCCATTTATCACGATATGGGTAGGAGGGTAGTGGCAGGCCAACGTCTTCTACAGGGTGCGCCAGATATATTCCTGAACTACGGGGCTGTTCAATACGATATTGACATCTCTCAAGGTTTTTATTTAAGGCAATTGCGCGACATGAAAGGGGGCATCGTATTCGGGCCAGGCGGAGTTTCTCTTGAGAATTTTCCGGATTACGCGAGATTATTTGGGTGGGCTCTTGCTTTAGGGCATGCTCGCTCGGGCGATGCGGCTATGATTTCTGGCTACTGTGGGCGATCAAAAGAGCTTGATAATGCCCTGTATGCATTTGCCCGTGCTTATGCAAAACAAAATCAAGAGGATTATGAAATATTTCGTAAGGCAGTTAAAAGCGGAAGATTAGTAGCAGCCAAGAGCAAGGTCATTAAATAGGTATCTGATCCATATCAGTTGGATTGACATATTCTTGAAATATAAAAGGTTCACTATGTGTTCATGAGTCATTTAGCGTCCATGAACCAGTCAACCATTACCTGCCCTTATTGCCAGGCATCCGAAGCCCTTGAGATCCCACGGGGGACCTCACAGCACCTCTATCAGTGTCATTCTTGTAATAATATTTTGAAGCCTAAATCAGGTGATTGCTGTATTTTTTGCAGCTTCGGCGATGTGGACTGCTCCAGTGCGGAACAAAATTTAGCCGCTTAGCCTTTTCCCCATTAGACTAGCTTGTAATTTCATTAATATGCCATGAATTTTTCATAAAATAGACATATTTCATATGGCATTAGTTTAATTAGGAAATATTTTGGCAATTCATCCGGACGACCCCTTAATCCATTCTGAAGATCTAGTGGCAGCAGTGGATTTGGGCTCGAATAGTTTTCGAATGTTGGTCGCTCAGGCTGTCAATACCCCGTCCGGTATGCAACTCCGTCCTATTGATACCTTACGAGAGTCAGTCCGTTTAGCGGCTGGCTTAACTGAAAACAAACTGCTCGGTAATGATGCCTATCAACGCGGCCTAACGGCGATTAGACGCTTTGGTGAGCGTATCAGGGGGTTTGATCCATCCAACGTGCGCGCGGTCGCCACAAACACCCTCAGGGTCGCTAAGAACGCTCAGCAGTTTGTTGAAGATGCCCAAGAAGCTCTGGGGTTTCCAATTGAAGTTATTGCTGGAGTAGAAGAGGCGCGTCTGATCTATATTGGCGCCGCTCATGAAGTACCAGCGGTTCAGGGTAATCGTTTGGTCGTAGATATTGGCGGTGGCTCTACTGAATTCATTATTGGTAAAGGCTATGAGCCAAAACTCATGGAGAGCCTCTACATCGGCTGCGTGTCACATAGCTTGCAATTTTTCCCCAAAGGAAATGTGGATGCCCATGCGTTCAAAGAAGCTGAACTGGCTGCCAGACGTGAGATTCAGGTGATCTCAGGGGCTTACCTGAAAAGTGGCTGGAAACAAGCGATTGGCTCTTCTGGTACTGCTAGAGCCCTTGCTGAACTGATTGCAGCGAATGATTTTAATGGACATGGTGATAGCTTAACTATGGGGCGTGTGAATGCTACTAGCGGTTTAATTACCCGTGACGGCTTACGCGCCATGAAAAAGCATCTTCTGAAATATGAGCAAGTTAGCCAAGTAGAGTTATTGGGTCTAAAAGATGATCGAAGAGCAGTATGGCCCGGAGGCCTTGCGATTATGCTGGCGGTATTCGATGAGCTTGGCATTGAAGAAATGGAAGTCACTGATGCTGCATTGCGCACGGGGGTGTTATATGACCTGCTGGGGCGCTCTCAACATCATGACATGCGTTATGTCACGGTTGAGCAGTTTATGCAGCGCTATTCGGCGGATCGAGAGCAAGCCTCGCGCGTTGGTAAGTTGGCCGCTGAATTCTTGCAACAGCTGCCGAAGTCAGATAATGAAAGTAGATCAGACAATATTGCTCTACTGCAATGGGCAGCAAACTTGCATGAGATTGGGTTATCGATTTCTCATAATGGATACCACAAGCATTCAGCCTATATTGCAGGTAATGCAGATATGCCGGGCTTTTCGAAAAATGATCAAGTGCGGTTGGCTGCTTTGCTCATTGGGCACACTGGAAAACTCGGAAAATTAGCCAATAATGATAGCTTTTATGATTGGCGTATGTTGTTCTGCTTACGGTTAGCTCAAGTGCTCTGCCGTGGCAGAAGCGATGAGGATTTACCGAGGGTGAAAGTTTCCGAGGAAGATGGCGCTTATCAAGTTAGTATTTCTAAAGAATGGGCCGTAACCCATCCTTTAACAGAATTTAGCCTTTTAAAAGAAGCAGCGGAATGGGTTCGTATCGGCCGCCCTTATGAACTTCGTTTGAAATAAACCCCCTGTAATTACAAACCTAAGAAGTGTTTTGCGTAGCGTGGATTAATTTCTGAAAGACGCAGCATAGTCAACAGGTCTGCTGTGTTGAAGTCGGGATCCCAAGCTGGGGCACTGCAAATCTTCGCACCAAGCTTGAGGTAGCCTTTGATGAGTGGAGGAGCATCGACTTCTAAACCACCATTCAGCTTATCTAAAGGTAGAGCTAAACGTGGGAAGGCATGAAACTCTGTTGGCGCCATCTGATCATTACCTAGAGAGTTATACAGACTTGCTGCAAAGTGACCGCCATCGGCCATTGGTATGCTCGCGCAACCGAGCATGATCTCGTAACCATTCTTCTGCATATATTGGGCTAATCCGCTCCAAAGAGCCATAATCACAGCGCCCGAACGATAGTCTTGATGGACGCAAGATCTGCCCAGTTCAACCAATTTCGGCCTTAAATGATCTAGGCGAGATAAATCGAACTCTGCATCTGAATACAAACGTCCAATTTCTTGGGCTTTATGCGGAGGTAAGACGCGGTAGGTACCAACGACCTTTAATGTGTCTTGGTCACGAATTAATAAGTGATCACAGTAGGCATCAAATTCGTCAATATCTAAACCTTCCGCATTTTTAGACAGGTTTGCACCCATTTCTTCTGCAAAAACTTTGTAGCGCAATCGTTGTGCTTCCTTAATTTCGCTTGAAGTGCTAGCCCATTCGATCTGAAAGGCCGGTCTTTTTGCTTTAGCTATTTGCCTTACTACAGGAGCAATATCGGCGGTTGCTAATTCAGCGCGCGTTTTATTGGCAAACTTTTTACCAAAAAGCTTTTTAGCAAGCTTCTTTGATAATTTCTTAATTGGATTTAATTTCGAAAGAGATTTTTTCTTCTCTTTTTTGAATGAGAAGATCTCAAAGGCGCCAATGGGGTTCGGGATGTCTGACATAGTTAGCCTTGTTGAATGTTTAGTTAATCGTAGAGGGCATTTATTACAGTTTTAAGGCAAGCGGAATGCAGGTGGCAGACCAGAGTAAAACTGCGATGAGAAGTGCAAGCATCACTGCTGCTGAGCCAAAATCTTTAGCCCTTTTGGATAAATCATGATGTTCGAATGAGATACGGTCGATGGCGGCCTCTACGCTAGAGTTGAGTAATTCCACAACTAAAACGAGAATCAGCGAAGAGACTAAGAGGGCTTTATCTAAATGCGCAATCGGTAAGAAGAAAGCGACTGGTGCTAACAAAACAAATAGAGTGAGCTCTTGTCTAAAGGCACTTTCTTCTAAAAAGGCGTATACCAAACCGCACCAAGAGTTCTTGGCGGCATGCCAGGCTCTTGTTAACCCTCGGTTACCTTTATGAGGATTTTGATCAATATGGTACTTAGAATTCAATCGAGGCTTTCTTTAAGCTAAGGCAGTGACGTGGACTTCAGGCGAAGGTACTGGCTTTAAATGCTGCACAAATTGTTCAGATGCCGCTCTCCAGGAGAACTTCTCAGCATGTGCACGCGCTACTTCACGAGGAATCTTTAATGCCTGTATGCAGGCTTCACGCAGATCTTCATTCATGGCGCCTGCAGGCGAATTACCCAATACGTCGATCGGGCCGGTTACGGGATAAGCTGCTACAGGGGTGCCGCAAGCCATCGCTTCAAGCAATACCAGCCCAAAGGTATCGGTTTTGCTTGGGAATACAAAAACATCTGCAGCTGCATACACTTTAGCCAGCTCGTGCTGTTGTAGTACGCCTAGGTAATTAATCTCAGGGTATTTTTCTTTAATGCCTGCCATAGCGGGCCCATCACCAACCACCCATTTGGAGCCAGGTAAATC
>CAIMPQ010000064.1 GCA_903843315.1 uncultured beta proteobacterium | reverse complement strand
GGAATTGTTGGATTTTGTCTTTTGGGCCTTGCTTTAGAGTTTGAGTTAATTCAAAGAGAGTATGCTAAAAAAATGAAGATTCAGTTTCTAGGTGCAGCAGGCGAAGTCACCGGTTCGCGGCATTTGGTTGAGTTACTCTTAAATGGAAAAACTCGGCATTTCATGGTTGATTATGGAATGTTTCAAGGAGGGCGTGAGGCTACAAACAAGAATTTAGGGGTCATGCCTATACCACCAAAGGAACTTGATTTTGTAGTACTAACACATGCACACATTGATCACAGTGGTTTATTGCCACGGTTATGTGCTCAGGGATTCAAAGGCCCCATTTATTGCACAACAGCAACCTATGAGTTACTCAAGATACTTTTGCCAGATAGCGCACATTTGCAATCTGCCGACCTTGAGCGTGCAGAGCGAAAAGTAAAGCAGGGTAAGTGGCGTGGAGAAATACCAGTTGTACTCTATTCCAGAGAGGAAGTAGAGATGACGCTCGCACAAATTGAACCTTTGGAGTACGGGCAAGTAATGCATCTTAATCCGAAGATTCAATTGGAGTTTAGAAATGCTGGGCATATCCTAGGTTCAGCAATCGCTGTATTGGATATCCAAGAGGATGGGAAACAGAAGAAACGCTGCGTATTTTCTGGGGATATTGGCATGAAAGGTAAAGTCCTTATGCCTGACCCAGACTTCATATCCGCTGCTGATGTAGTAGTGGTCGAGTCTACTTATGGTGATCGATTGCACCGTAGCTTGAGTGAGACTGAATCTGAGCTAGTAGATGTGATTAGCACGACCATGAGTGCTCATGGTAATGTCATTATCCCTGCGTTTGCAGTTGGCCGAACTCAAGAGATGCTTTTTTTACTCATGGATTTAGTTAGAAAGTCTAAGTTACCGCACCTATCAATCTGGGTGGACTCTCCCATGGCGACAGCTGCCACCCATTTAACTCAACACTTCTTTTCACAACTTGATGTGCAATCTCAAGCTACTTTTAGCTGGATCAAAAATAATCCTGACTCTCTAGATTTGCGATTTATAGCGGATGTTGAAGAATCAAAATCTTTAAATAAAATTAAAGGTGGAGCAATCATTATTTCTGCGAGCGGCATGTGCGATGCAGGAAGAATTGTGCATCATTTGTTCAATAATTTACCGCGTAAACAAAACGCCATTATTATTACCGGCTTTCAGGCATATGGAAGCTTAGGTCGACGTTTGGTCGACAAAGTACAAAAGGTCAGGTTGTTTGGCGAAGATGTACCAGTAAAAGCTTCAGTGCATACAATCGGGGGCTTATCAGCTCATGCGGACCAGGCTGGACTATTAGAATGGTTACGTGGATTTACACTTCCTCCCAAGATCACTTTTGTAGTCCATGGGGAGCCTGAATCAGCTTCAGTATTTGCTCAATGTATCCGGGAGGATCTTGGCTGGAAGAATGTCATTATCCCTGAGCGCTTACAGATCTATGAGTGTTAAATAGCGGATTAAGTTAGATATCAAGATAATCTTATAGGCATGGATGCTAGCGATAAATAGGTTAATGGTGCTACATTTGCTTTGTTATGTTTAAAACAATCCTAGCTCTCCCGCGGACTGTTTGGCTCATTGGGTTTATTAGCCTTGTAAATGATTCAGCTAGTGAGATGCTCTATCCATTAATGCCTTTATATCTGGCATCAGTTTTAATGGCTGGACCTAAAGCTCTTGGGATTATTGAAGGCATTGCAGAGGCCTCATCTAGTATTTTCAAATTAGTTTCTGGTGTGATTGTTGATCGCACTAAGAAAGCGAAACCCTGGATCGTTTTGGGTTATACCCTTGCGGGCATTGGTAGGCCACTCATTGCTTTAGCTAATTCCTGGGTATGGGTTTTGGCAATTCGTTTTACTGATCGTATGGGCAAAGGTCTGAGAAGCTCTCCTCGTGACGCTCTTTTAGCGGAAAGTGTTAACGAGAATCAACGTGGCCTTACTTTCGGATTGCACCGCTCGATGGATAACGCAGGAGCAGTGATTGGCCCGTTATTGGGAGCTTTATTTCTATCAATGGGTATGCCACTCAGAGATATTTTTCTATGGGCGATTGTTCCCGCGGTAATTACTATTACTCTTGCTTTGTGTATCAAAGAACCACAGCGAGAGGCTGTTCCGCAAGCCAGTAAATTTAGCTGGTCACTTGAAGGTATGCCGAATCAATTTAAAAGATACCTAGTGGCAGCAGGAATCTTTGCCTTAGCTAATTCATCAGATATGTTCTTATTACTCAGGGCTAGAGAAGCAGGAGTTCCTCAAGAACAAATCCCGTTACTGTGGGCAGGAATTTCGTTGATCACTACTTTGTTTGGCACTCCCTTATCGGCGCTATCGGATACCTTTGGCCGTAAGCGATTTATTTTGATTGCTTGGGTTGCTTTTGCTTTCTTTTACATCGCCATGGGTTTGCCAGGCATCTCTATCTATCAAATATTTGGACTCTTTGGAATCTATGGTTTATTCAAAGCCGGGACAGAAGGGGTAGAGAAGGCCTTAGTGGCAGACATGGCGCCCAAGGGATTAGCGGGCACAGCATTTGGTTGGTTCAATTTAATCACTGGATTAATGCTCTTCCCAGCTTCATTTATCTTTGGCTGGTTATATGAGTCGATTGCGCCACTGTACGCATTCTTATTTTCTGGAAGTTGTGCGTTATGTGCATTCCTATTGATGGCCACTTGGGTCAATAGCGCCAAGGAATCCTAAATCCTGGTAAATTTTCTCTAGTCAACAAAGAGTCCTTAAAATTATTGGCAAGTTGCTGTTTAAGCACAGTCCGCAATGGGTAGGTAGCAGTTAGTCAAGATCAATAGATTTTTGTATTTTTGCATTTGATTATGTGTTAATTTTCTCCTTAGGATATATACAAGAGAGCGAAAATGAGCAAAAAGTTTAATGAATTATCTACAAAGCACATTGAGTTTATAGAGCAACAAAAGATTTTTTTTGTCGGGACTGCTGCGGCAAATGGAACAGTCAATATCTCTCCTAAGGGCTATGGTTCACTTAAAGTGCTTAGTCCGAGTCGAATTATTTGGTTAAATGTTACTGGCAGTGGAAATGAAACTTCTGCTCACGTGCAATTAAATCCTCGCATGACTATGATGTTTACATCATTTGACGGTTCACCGGTGACTTTAAGAATATACGGAAAAGCCACTGTGATTCATAAGCTAGATGAGGAATGGGAAGATCTAAATAGTCATTTTGAGCAAATTGTAGGTGCAAGACAAATTTTTGATCTGGCAATTGAGCTTGTTCAAACATCTTGTGGAATGAGTATTCCTTATTTTGAATACAAGGGTGATCGGGATACTCAAATCAAGTGGGCTACCAAGAAGGGTGAGGTAGGCCTTCGAGAGTTTTGGGGGGAAGAAAACCAACAAAGTATTGATGGGTTTCCAACAAATATCTTAGAGAAAAGTTAAATAAAGCCCCATAGCTTGATGGTGGCAATATTCCACCCCCTAAGCGTTTTAAGATTTCGATTGAAAGTTGGTCAATAAAATGATTTCTAGGAGATAAAAATGAAATGGATTAATTGCGTATTGCTTTGTGCCGCACTATTACCTATTGCCGCTTTTTCTCAAGGCACTGTCCCGAAAATCATGCCCATATCAACTCTAGATGCTAATAACGATCAGATCATTAGCAAAGCTGAAGCGGATAAGGCTGGCATGCCAGATGCT
>CAIMPQ010000063.1 GCA_903843315.1 uncultured beta proteobacterium | reverse complement strand
TGCAGTCATAAGCATTGGCATGAAGCGTTGATATTCATTGGCTGCTATCAAGACTGCTTTATAGCCAGCGATATTGGCTTGTGACGACAAGACATCCATGCTTTGAGCGCGAGTAGTTCTTGGGGCAGCCTCGAGTGAGAAAGCAGTAACACCTTGAGCAGCCATCGCAGCAATATTGTCACTATCAAATGGATCAAGCATTCCGAGGAGTACGCTGCCAGATGGAATCTGCTTTAGCTCTGCAGCTTCAGGAGAGCGCACCTTGAGAACAATCTCAGCGCCAAATGCATCAGCAGCGCTACCAATCGAAGCGCCAACAGCTTCGTATGCGGAATCAGGTTGACTTGCTTGGACACCGGCATCTTTTTGGATGACAACTGTGTGTCCTTGACCGATCAGTTTTTTAACGGTTTCTGGTGTAGCGGCTACTCGAGTTTCCCCAGGCCTTGTTTCCAGCGGCACTCCTATGCGCATGGCATGTCTCCAAAAGCAAAATTTTTCAAAAAATCTATTTTAATTAAATGGGTCAAAAGCCACCCATCTACTTACCCCTAAATCCACTTGCATGGTTTTTGCCTAAATTCCTGTCAAATTAGACCAAGACTTCTACAATGGGAATTGTCAGCTTATATTGAATTCTCGCATTTTTTAATGATCTACCTCAAATCTCCACCTCTTTCTTCATCAAACCCCATGAAAGTCGTCATTGGCATGTCTGGTGGGGTAGATTCGTCGGTTGCCGCCTGGATGCTCAAGGAGCAGGGTCATGAGGTGATTGGCCTCTTTATGAAAAACTGGGAGGATGACGATAACGATGAGTATTGTTCTGCTCGCCAGGATTGGTTAGATGTGGTCTCCGTTGCCGATTTAATCGGAATTGACGTAGAGGCAGTCAATTTCGCCGCACAATACCGCGAACGAGTTTTTGCTGAATTTTTACGTGAGTACGCAGCAGGGCGAACGCCCAATCCCGATGTGCTTTGTAATGCCGAAATCAAGTTCAAAGCCTTCTTGGATCATGCCATGAGTCTGGGAGCGGATGCGATTGCTACGGGCCACTATGCAAGAGTGCGCCATCAGGGCGGTCAAGTGCAATTATTAAAAGCACTCGATGCTAGTAAAGATCAAAGTTACTTTTTACATCGCTTAACTCAGCAGCAATTAGCGAATGTTTTATTCCCTCTAGGTGAAACTCTAAAAACAGAAGTAAGGACGATTGCAGAAAAAATTGGCCTTCACAATGCGCGTAAAAAAGATAGTACGGGAATTTGTTTTATTGGTGAACGCCCTTTTAGAGAATTCTTAAATCGCTATTTACCACGTGTGCCCGGACCCATCAAAACTCCTGAAGGTAAAACTGTTGGTGAGCATATGGGCTTAGCCTTTTTTACTTTGGGTCAGCGCAAAGGAATTGGTTTGGGTGGCAGTCAGGATGGTAATGGGGACGCTTGGTATGTCGCACGCAAGGACATGGCTAACAATACTTTGTATGTCGCGCAAGGCCACGAACACCCATGGTTATTGGCTAATCAGTTAAAGGCAATCGATTCAAGTTGGGTGGCAGGGGATGCCCCTACTCCTGGAGACTATTCTGCAAAGACGCGTTATCGCCAAGCAGATTCTGCATGCAACTTAGTCTCTGGTGATGCGCCATTGAGCTTTGGATTGAGTTTTCCAGAGGCGCAATGGGCAGTTACTCCAGGACAATCTGCTGTTTTATATGACGGCGATATTTGTTTGGGGGGCGGAATTATTTCCGCCTAACCCCTTCAGATCTTCTCTAAATTATAGAAATTTAAAATTACGCAGCTGGTGGTTCGGTTTCAATAAAAGATGGTCGCTGCAATAACTTTTGATAAAGGCGATCTAAATTTGAGTATTGCTTTTGCCACTGAATATCTGGAAAGCGAAACACTAAATAACCCACTGCACACCCAACTGCAATATCAGCCAAAGTCATTTGATTTCCTTGGCACCAAGCATTGTCACCTAGCTGTTCGGACATTTGGCGCAAAGAATTTTGAATCTTATTCATTTGGCGATCGACCCAGTTTGAGCTTTGTTGCTCCGATGGACGCCAAGTGCGCTCCAAGCGAGCCAAGATGCCTGCATCCATAACGCCATCGGCTAGTGCTTCCCAAGTTTTGACGGAGGCACGTTCGCGATTATCCATGGGGATAAGCTTGCTGACAGGACTCAAGGCGTCTGCATACTCAGCAATGACGCGAGAGTCATAGATAGCCCCTCCATCGTCCAGGATGAGGCAAGGAACCTTCCCTAGGGGGTTGGAATTGGCAATTTTGGTCTCTGCAGACCAAACATTCTCCAATTCAAGGTCTACATCGACCTTTTTCTCTGAAAATACGATGCGTACTTTACGTACATAGGGGCTGGTAAGGGATCCGATTAGTTTCATAGGATCAAGTATAGCCATCCTTACGGGAGCGTGCTGTACCTCGGAACGCATTAAAATCAGGTTTTATTGACATATTCAATGCAAAGGCAATATCCGTGAGTCAGCCTCTTACAACCCTTAATGCCCTTTCTCCTTTAGACGGACGCTACGCCGGCAAACTCGATGCTCTGCGCCCTTGGCTTTCAGAGGCGGCCTTCATGCGTCAGCGCGTGTTTGTAGAGATTCATTGGCTATTGGCTTTGGCGGCAGCGGGTTTACCTGATGTACCAAAAATTAATGCTGCAGACGAAGCCTTTTTGCTTTCCCTGCCAGAAAACTTTTCTGATGAAGATGCGCAACGCATTAAAGATATCGAAGCTGTCACCAATCACGACGTTAAAGCAGTTGAATATTTCCTGAAAGAAAAAGTTGCTGGCCGTCCTGATTTGTTAAAAGCAAGTGAGTTTATTCATTTTGCTTGTACTTCTGAAGATATCAATAACACTTCGCATGGTTTGATGCTTCGCGGTGCGCGTGATGAGGTATTACTTCCTCAACTTAAAAAAGTTCTGTCAGTCTTAACGGATTTAGCCATTGAGAATGCTCGCGTCCCTTTGTTATCTCGCACGCATGGTCAGCCAGCTTCGCCAAGCACCTTAGGTAAAGAGATCGCGAATATTGCTAAGCGTTTAGAGCGTGCCATTGATTCTATTGCTGCAGCTCCGTTGCTTGGAAAAATGAACGGAGCGGTAGGTAATTACAACGCGCATTTATCAGCCTATCCTGATTTTGACTGGGAAAATTTTTCAAAGAACGTGGTTGAGAAACGTCTTGGTTTGACTTTCAATCCTTACACTATTCAGATTGAGCCGCATGATGGCATGGCGCAATTGTTTGATGCCATTGCCCGTGCGAATACTATTCTCTTGGATATGGATCGTGACTTCTGGGCCTACATCTCGATTGGTTACTTTAAACAACGCACCAAAGCGGGTGAAATTGGTTCATCTACGATGCCGCATAAAGTCAATCCAATTGACTTTGAAAACTCGGAAGGTAATTTAGGCGTAGCTAATGCATTGCTACGTCATCTTGCTGAAAAATTACCGATTTCTCGTTGGCAGCGTGATCTTACCGATTCAACAGTCTTGCGTAACTTAGGCCCAGCATTCGGTCATAGCGTATTAGCCTATGACAGCGCATTGCGCGGCCTTGGTAAGTTGGAAGTGAATCATGCCGCTATTGCTGCCGATTTAGATGCTTGCTGGGAAGTATTAGCAGAGCCAGTACAAACCGTCATGCGTCGTTACGGCATTGAGAATCCTTATGAGCAGTTAAAAGAGCTTACTCGCGGCAAAGGAATTACTCAAGCTGATCTACAGAACTTCATTCGTGGATTGAAAATACCGGAAGATGCAAAAGCACGCTTGCTCGAAATGACGCCCTCTTCGTACTTAGGCAAGGCGGTCGAATTGACCGAACGTCTCAAAAAGTGAGTGTGACGACCAATTCAGAATACGGGGTGCGTCCCCGCATCTGGTTTGCTGTTTACCAATTGCTGTGGCATCTCTTATTGCCATTTGCTTTTGTTCGTTTAGCTTGGCGAGCGCGCCATTCTTTTGCTTATCTACATCACATCCCTGAGCGTCTTGGTTTTGGTTACGACAAACCGATTCAGCAGGGGTCAATTTGGATTCATGCAGTGTCAGTCGGTGAGACGCGTGCCGCGCAACCACTAATTGAAGCCTATTTGGCTCAGGGTAAATCTATCCTGCTGACGCATATGACTTTGAATGGGCGCCGCACAGGAAAGCAGTTGTTTGCTAAAGAAATTGCCAACGGCCAAATTCGGCAAGTCTATTTGCCATATGACTTATGTTGGTCTGTAGAGCATTTTCTGAATACCTTCAAGCCTAAGTATGGACTCTTCATGGAGACAGAGGCTTGGCCAACAGTGGTCTTTCGTTGCGCAGAAATAGGTTTGCCTTTATTTCTCGTCAATGCACGTCTTTCAGAAAGAAGCGCGCGTCGCGTCAATCGTTTTGGTAAAGCTGGACGATCTTTATTCCAAGCTTTCGCGGGTATTTTGGCGCAGACCGAGTTTGATGCTGAGCGTTATCGGAGTCTGGGTGTGCAGAATGTGAGCATTGTTGGGAACCTCAAGTTTGATGTCCCACTTGATGCCGCTCTTGTTGAGCAAGGAAAAATTTGGCGACAAGATTTACATAGAATCGGTCGACAGATGGTTTGCGCAGCAAGTACTCGAGATGGCGAAGAAGAAATCATACTCAAGGCCTGGAAAGAATTACTTCTTAGTAATGCTTTTGTGATTACCCCATTACTTTGTTTGGTGCCTCGTCATCCCGAACGTTTTTCAGAGGTTGCTGAGCAGATTAATGCTTCTGGCTTGACATATCGCCGTCGTACAGAGTGGCCTGGAACTCCAAAAGATTGCCTCGGATTAGATATTGTTTTGGGTGATTCTATGGGGGAAATGCCGATGTATTACAGCGCAGCTAACTTAGTGGTTATGGGTGGAAGCCTCTTGCCATTTGGCGGTCAGAATTTAATCGAAGCATGCGCTGCTGGCTGCCCCGTTTTACTTGGTGAGCATACCTATAACTTTCAGCAGGCCTCTTTGGATGCGTTACAGGCAGGAGCTGCAAAACGCATTTACGGTAATTTATTGTTAGGAGAGCCTCTTGCTCTGATGGAGTCTCTGAAGGCATTGCTCTTAAATACGGCTGAGCTTGCAAAGATGAGTGATGCTGCTAGGCATTACTCAATAGAACATCAAGGCGCAACCCAGAAAATCTTAGATGCCCTTGATCAGCAAAACCGTTCTTTTACCTAACTCAGGTTAAAACTTAAACCTGCGCCCCGAAGTTGGGATCATCGTTACGGATATTGTCATCCGGCTTCTTATCGCCCTTTACCAAATCTTCACGTGTTACGCCAAGCCACATTGCCAAGGCGGCAGCCACGAATACTGAGGAGTAAATACCAAACAAAATACCAATCGTTAAAGCCAGGGCAAAGTAGAAAAGAGTCGGACCACCAAATACCAGCATTGCTAGAACCATCATCTCAGTACTACCGTGGGTAATCACTGTACGACTGATAGTGCTAGTAATGGCGTTATCTATGATTTCACGGGTATTCATCTTGCGATACTTGCGGAAATTTTCACGAATACGGTCAAAGATCACCACAGACTCGTTGACTGAGTAGCCCAAAACCGCCAGTACTGCTGCTAAGACTGAGAGAGAGAATTCCCATTGGAAGAAAGCAAAAAAGCCCAGGATGATCACCACGTCATGCAAATTCGCAATGATCCCGGCTACGGCAAATTTCCACTCAAAGCGGAATGAAAGATATACCACGATGCCAATGATCACAAAAATGAGTGCTTTTAAACCATCCATCGCTAGTTCTTGACCAACTTGAGGACCTACAAATTCAACCCGTTGAAGTTTGGCTCCCGAAGTGCTGGGCTCGAGTGCTTGCATAACCGCCAAACTTTGATCTGCTGAAGAGATTAATTTTCCTTCAGCATCTTTTTGTAGCGGTAAGCGAATCATGATGTCGCGTGAGCTGCCAAAGTTTTGAATTTGGGTATCTGCGTAACCCAGTTTTTCAACCTTGGCACGAATCGACTCTAGTGGCGCTGTTTGTGGGTAACTCACCTCCATTACTGTACCGCCAGTAAATTCGATGGAAAGATGTAAGCCGTTATGCCAGAGGAAAAATACAGCTGCTAAGAAAGTAATTAAGGATATGGCATTCAGCGCCAATGCATGGCGCATGAAGGGAATATCTTTTTTGATGCGAAAAAATTCCATGGCTTACTTCTCCTGTGGACGCCAAACTTGGCCAATAGCGAGTTTTTGAATCTTCTTATGCCTGCCGTACCAGAGGTTGACAAGACCGCGCGAGAAGAAGACAGCCGAGAACATTGAAGTCAAAATACCTAAGCAGTGGACCACTGCAAAGCCTTTGATAGGACCCGAACCAAAAGCCAACAAGGCAAGACCGGCGATTAAGGTAGTTACGTTGGAGTCCAAAATGGTTCCCCAGGCCTTATCGAAACCAACCGAAATTGCAGTTTGCGGTGAGGCCCCATTACGAAGCTCTTCACGAATACGTTCATTAATCAAGACGTTTGAGTCAATTGCCATACCAAGCGCTAAGGCCATCGCTGCGATGCCGGGTAAGGTGAGTGTTGCTTGCAGCATCGAAAGGACGGAGATTAACAAGAGTAAATTCACTGCCAAGGCAATTACGGAGAAGGTTCCAAACAGCAAGTAATAAGCCATCATGAAAATAGCAATTGCAGTAAAGCCGATTAATAAGGACTTGAAGCCTTTTTCAATATTTTCTGCACCTAAGCTTGGCCCAATGGTGCGTTCTTCAATAATTTCCATTGGCGCCGCTAATGAGCCAGCGCGCAGCAAAAGAGCAAGATCATTGGCGCTGGCGGTAGTTGGTTGGCCAGTGATTTGAAACTTTGAGCCAAATTCGCCTTGGATGGTAGCAATGGTCAGTACCTCACCTTTGCCTTTTTCGAAGAGAATCATCCCCATTGGTTTACCAATATTTTCGCGGGTGATCTGTTGCATTACACGTCCACTGCTCGCATCCAATGAGATATTTACAGCAGGGCGTTGGTTCTGATCAAATCCAGCGGTAGCATCTGTAATGCTATCGCCGCTGAAAATAACGGACTTTTTAAAGACGCCTAAACGATTTTCGCCAAAGCGGAAGGTATCCATCCCTGGAGGGGGAGTTTCGCCAATCGCAATTGTGGATACCAATGGATCTGCCAAGCGAGACTCTAATGTTGCTGTGCGACCAATAATATCTTTAGCGCGTGCTGTGTCTTGCACACCAGGTAATTGCACTACGATACGTTCAGCGCCTTGCTGTTGAATGACTGGTTCCTTAACTGCTAACTCATTCACGCGCTTATTTAAGGTAATAATATTTTGTTTAACAGCGTTATCTTGAATTTCTTTTAATGCAGTTGGTTTGAACTCGCCAACCAACTTTGGTGAAAGTCCTGTAGGTTTCACTTGCCAAATGAGATTTGGTTGGCTGGCTATCAGTAGCGTACGCGCAGCCTCCGCATCATCGGGGCTAGCAAAATTAATGGTAATGCTATCTGCATTTCGGTCAATGCCTTGATGGCGAATATTTTTCTCACGCAGTTGTGAGCGAATATCGGTTGCTAAAGAAGTAACCTTTTTTTGAACTGCACCCTTCATATCTACTTGCAACAGGAAGTAAACACCGCCACGCAAATCAAGGCCCAAAGGCATTGGTAGTGCATTGATGGCATGTAACCAGTCCGGAGTATTGGATAGAAGGTTTAAAGCAACCGTAAAATTAGGATCATTTTGATCGACATTTAATTTCTGCTGTAGCAGATCACGGGCGCGTAGTTGAATATCGGTATTGTTAAAACGAATCTTGATGGATCCAGCATTAACGGCATTCTCGAAGAACACCCCGGTGTTATCAATCTGCGCTTCAGTCAAAATCTTTTCAACACGAGACTGTGTCGCCAAATCAACCTTAATGGTTGGTTTGGCTGACGAGACTTGAACTGCTGGTGCCTCTCCATAGAAATTGGGTAATGAATATAGTCCGCCGATCAGAAGTGCAACGGCAATAACTAGATATTTCCAGAGAGGGTAGCGATTCATATTGAGATACTTTTAAACAGGCTGATTAAGCAGATTTCAGAGTGCCTTTTGGCAGCACAGTAGTGATTGCACTTTTTTGCATCTGCACTTCCGTGCCTGCTGAAATTTCAACAGTAACAACTTGATCTTTCAGCGCAGTCACTTTACCCATGATGCCGCCTACGGTAACCACATCATCACCAACTCCCAATGATTCAAGCATCGCTTTAGTTTCTTTTTGACGTTTCATTTGTGGGCGAATCATGATGAAGTACAACACTGCAAACATCAAAATTAAAGGAAGGAAGCTCATCAAGCCACCAGAAGAATCTGCGCCCGCAGCTGGAGCCTGGGCAAAAGCGTTACTAATCCACATATAAAACCTCCGTTAAAGACTATTTGGAAATTGCTTCAGTTTTAGGCTTTCAAGTAAAGCCTTAAACCCGCAATTCTAAACTGTGTGGGGCTTTGGAGCTGATTTGGAGGGGTCTAGGCCTCTGTAGGGCTATTAATCCTGCCCGGGCTCTACGCCGCGTTGTCGGTTCCGATGGAATTCTTCACGGTAAGCGCTAAAACGGTCTTTGCTGAGGGCCTCTCTTACCTCAGCCATCAATTGGAGATAGTAGGTGAGGTTATGGATCGTGTTTAGCTGTGAGCCAAGAATCTCATTAGCCTTTTGCAGATGGTTTAAATAGGACCTGGTGAAGTTTTGGCAGGTATAGCAGGTGCAAGTTGGATCTAGCGGTCGATCATCGTCCTTATAGCCTGAATTACGCAATTTAAGGTCACCAAAACGAGTAAACAGCCAACCATTGCGAGCATTGCGGGTAGGCATCACGCAATCAAACATATCAATACCTAAGCTGACACCCAAAATGAGGTCTTCCGGGGTGCCTACACCCATCAAGTAATGAGGCATCAGTTCAGGTAGCTTAGGGGCCGTAAAACTCAAAATACGCTCAAACTCAGGCTTAGGCTCGCCTACGGAAAGGCCCCCAATCGCAATTCCATCAAAACCTTGCTGACTGACCCCTTCTAATGACAGCTCGCGTAAATTCTCAAACATGCCACCTTGGACTATTCCAAATAAACCGTTACCAGTATTCAGCTCCCTAAAGCGTTTGATGGAGCGATCGCCCCAGCGCAGGGACATTTCAAGGGATGCGCGTACTGTTTTTTCAGAGCTTGCCTGCCCTTTTGTTTCATAAGGAGTGCACTCATCAAATTGCATGGCGATATCACTATTTAATACCGCCTGAATTTCCATTGAAACTTCTGGAGACATAAATAATTTGTCGCCATTAATTGGGGATGCAAACGTCACACCCTCTTCAGAAATTTTACGCAGGGCACCTAGACTAAAAACCTGAAAACCACCGGAGTCAGTAAGGATGGGTTTATCCCAAGCCATAAAGCGATGTAGGCCACCATGTTTTTTAATCACATCCAATCCTGGCCTTAGCCATAAGTGAAATGTGTTGCCCAGAATAATTTGTGCTTTAGCTTCATTGAGATCACGAGGTGTCATTGCTTTGACAGTCCCATAGGTCCCTACTGGCATAAAGATTGGCGTTTGTACGCTGCCATGGGGAAGATCAAGCTGGCCAAGACGTGCGGGACTCTGGGAGTCACGCGCCAAAATATTAAAGTGAACTGGTTTGGTCATCGCTTTGTATTCTCAAGTCGGCAAAGAAACATCGCGTCTCCATAACTAAAGAAACGATATTTCTGATTAATGGCATGTTGGTAAGCAGCTCGAATATGATCCATTCCTGCAAAGGCACTGACCAACATTAATAAAGTAGATTTTGGCAGATGAAAGTTTGTTAGCAAACAATCAACTGTTTTAAATTGAAAACCAGGTGTAATAAAAAGGTTAGTTTCCCCACTGCTTTTCTGGCTTATAGCCTGACTTTCTAGGGCTCTTAGGCTAGTAGTGCCGACGGCAATGACCCTGCCACCATTGCGGCGGGTTCCTTCAACAGCCTGCAAAGTTGTTTCTGAAATAGAGAACCATTCGTGATGCATTTTATGCTTTGAAAGATCTTCTTCGCGTACTGGGGTAAAAGTACCCGCTCCAACATGGAGTGTGACACTTGCTTGTTGCACGCCTAAAGCTTTTATCTTTTGCAAGATATCTTCATCAAAATGGAGTCCTGCAGTGGGTGCTGCAACTGCTCCAGGATTTTTTGCAACTACAGTTTGATAGCGTTGGGCATCTTCGCTATCTGGCTGGTGTTCAATATAGGGCGGTAGGGGGAGTTCGCCGAAGCGTTCGAGCAATGCAAAAACATTCTCCGGAAAACGCACTTCATAAAAACGTCCGTCATAAGCAATCATCTCGACTGGAAAAGTTTCACCTGCTTGGTTATGAATATGAACAATCGAGCCCATCTTGGGTACTTTAGATGCTCTGATTTGAACCCAAGCTTGGCATTCGCCGCTAATCCGTTCGATGAGCATCTCAATAAGACCGCCAGTTTCCTTTTTGCCATGTAAGCGTGCCGGAATCACTTTGGTGTCATTGAAGACCAGTAAATCCCCTGGCTTAATCAGGTTAAGAATGTCTTTAAACTGGCGATCAAGGAATTGGGCGCGATTATCTCCACTAACCATCAGCTCTAAGAGGCGGCTATCGGTTCTATTCGCCAAGGGATGCTGGGCGATTAGATTGGGTGGGAGTTCGTAATTGAAGTCAGAAAGTTGCATAGCATTACCATCAGGTATTGGATTTTAACGATGACTACTAAACCAGCGCCAACAACACTCAAAAAAATGGGTTTAGATAGCCCAATGGCCCTTGCTTTGCATCTTCCATCGAGATATGAAGATGAGACAGAGTTATTTACCATCGAAGAGGCGTTGCATCAGGGCAGGTTTAGCCCTACACAAACTCAGGGTGTAGTCATCCGCAACCAGGTGCTATTTAGGCCCAGAAGACAAATGCTCGTCACCATCGAAGACGATACCGCTACCCTTCAACTTCGTTTCTTGAATTTCTACCCCAGTCAACAGAAGCAAATGGCGGTTGGATCGCAAATTCGAGTGCGCGGTGAGGTGCGGGAGGGATTTCAGGGGCCAGAGATGGTTCATCCGACCGTGCGCGGAGTCGCAGTCGATGCGCCGTTGCCAACTAGCCTAACCCCGGTCTATCCAGCTAGCGCAGGGGTCTCTCAGGCAGTGATTCGCAAAGCAGTTGGCCAAGCCTTACGTGATCCTGGTTTACAAGATAGCTTGGCTGAATTCTTGCCCAAAAAGCTCATGACACAATTGCTGCCAAGTAATGATTGGCCAAGTTTGCAATCTGCGATTACCTACTTGCATCAACCACCAGCGGATGCTGATACCCACGCCTTGTTAGAGCGGACTCATCCTGCTTGGCGTCGCGTTCAGTTCGAAGAACTACTCGCTCAACAAATTTCATTAAAGCGGGCGCATGCTATCCGACAGGAGCGACATGCGCCGAGCTTTACAAAGCCAACTAAAAAAGAGGCAAGTCTTGAAGCGGGCTTGCTTAAGGCGCTTCCATTTCAATTAACTGGCGCACAAGATCGGGTCTGGTCTGAAATCGGATTTGATTTATCGAGATCCTATCCAATGAATCGTCTTTTGCAAGGGGATGTTGGAAGTGGCAAGACGGTGGTGGCCGCACTGGCTGCAGCCCGTGTACTTGACCATGGATATCAGGCCGCTGTGATGGCTCCTACTGAGATCTTGGCTGAGCAGCACTATTTAAAAATGAAGGAGTGGTTTGAACCATTAGGGGTACGGATTGCTTGGTTATCTGGGAGCTTGAAAGCAAAAGAAAAAAGACTTGCACAAGAAATGATAGAGAGTGGTGAAGCCCAATTAATTATTGGCACCCATGCATTAATTCAAGAAAATGTCCGTTTTTCAAAATTAGGTCTTGCGGTGATTGATGAACAACATCGCTTTGGAGTTAGGCAGCGCCTGGAAATTCAGCAGCGTCTTGGATCAGAATTATTTTATTGCCATCAATTAATGATGTCGGCTACGCCCATTCCACGTACTCTAGCAATGACTTATTACGCAGATCTCGATGTCTCTGTGATTGATGAATTACCGCCTGGCAGAAAACCGATCACCACGAAGGTAGTTAAAGCCAGTCGCCGTGATGAGGTTATATCTGGTTTGCAAAGTTGGTTAGCAAAAGGGTTACAAGCTTATTGGGTTTGTCCGTTAATTGAAGAGTCAGAGGTGTTGCAATTACAAACGGCTGTGGAAAGTTTTGAGCAGCTTACACAGGCATTGCCAGAATTTAAAGTGGGCTTAGTGCATGGCCGTTTAAAGGCAGAAGAAAAGGCGGCAGTCATGGCTGCTTTTAAGGCAAATGAAATTCAGCTATTAGTAGCGACTACCGTGATTGAAGTAGGGGTAGATGTACCGAATGCTGCTTTGATGGTGATTGAGCATGCTGAGCGCTTTGGCTATGCTCAAATTCATCAGTTACGTGGGCGTGTTGGTCGTGGTTCTGCTGACTCCGTTTGTATCTTAATGTATGCGGAGCCTCTGTCAATAGCTGCCAAAGAGCGTTTGCAGACATTGCGTGAGATATCTGATGGCTTTGTAATTGCAGAAAGAGATCTTTCATTGCGCGGTCCTGGAGAGTTGCTCGGGGCCAAGCAATCTGGCGATGCCATGCTGCGCTTTGTTGATTTACAGCGAGATGCCTGGTTAATCGAGCTTGCCCAACAGGCGGCGGAACGTTTATTGGCTGAGCATGCCGATCTAGTAGAACGACATTTAGAGAGATGGCTCGGAACACGCGCAGATTTTCTAAAGGCGTGATAATTACCCCATGACCCTGACAGAACTCCGTTATATCGTTGCTGTAGCCCGAGAGCGCCACTTTGGGCGTGCTGCTGAGGCATGTTTTGTATCTCAGCCCACATTATCGGTGGCAATCAAAAAACTAGAAGAAGAGTTATCAACGCAGATATTTGAGAGGACAAGCTCCGAAGTAGCAATGACCGCTTTGGGTGCACTCATCGTTGAACAAGCGCAACGTGTTTTAGAGGAAGCCAACTCTTTAAAGCATCTTGCGAAGCACGGACAAGACCCGCTATCAGGTCCCTTACGATTGGGGGCAATTTATACCATTGCACCTTATCTTTTGCCAAGCTTGGTGAGAGTTGCAAGAGAGCGCTTACCTAATGCACCTTTATTCTTGGAAGAAAATTTTACAGTTCGCTTATTAGAGATGTTGCGTCAGGGCACCTTAGACTGTGCAGTGTTAGCCGATCCCTTTGCTAGCGCGGGTTTGGATGTCATCGATTTATATGAAGAACCATTTTTAGTGGCTGTACCTAAAGGCCATCCTTGGGAAAATCGTCAGTCGATAGGTCATCAAGAGCTAAAAGAGCAGAACACATTGTTGCTTGGTGCTGGACACTGCTTTAGAGACCATGTACTTGGAGTTTGCCCAGAATTGAATCGCTTTGGTTCTGGGTCAACATTGGGTGAGCATCACAGCTTTGAAGGATCCTCTTTGGAGACTATTCGGCAAATGGTGGCAGGGGGTATTGGAATTTCTGTATTGCCCCGTACCTCAGTGGTAGATCCCACTTTGCAAAATGGTCTAATTCGATATATTCCGCTTGATGAGCCTGTACCAACAAGACGAGTTTGTTTGGTGTGGCGTAAGAGTTATCCGCGTACTGCTGTAATGCATGAGCTTGCAGAAATCATTCGCAGTTGCGAATTGCCGGGAGTAACCTTGATTTGATGCGCCAGCGTTTGCTTGATCGCTTTGTAAACTATGGATATCTGATTCGTTTGGATAAGCCGATTGGCACGCTCTTACTGTTATGGCCAACCTTGTGGGCAATATGGTTAGCCAGTGGCGGTTCCCCCGACCTCAAAATCGTATTTATTTTTGTGGTGGGCACTTTCTTAATGCGTAGTGCAGGCTGTGCAATCAATGATTATGCGGATCGAGATTTTGATCGCCATGTTTTGCGAACGCAAGGGCGCCCTATCACCAGTGGAAAAATTTCTGGCAAAGAAGCAGTATTAGTTGCCGCAGTATTGGCTTTGATTGCTTTCCTCTTGATCCAACCTTTGAATGCTTACACCAAGAAACTCTCAGTATTAGCTCTATTAGTGGCTTTCATCTACCCATTTACAAAACGTTTTTTCGCAATGCCACAGGCTGTTTTAGGTATTGCCTTTGGTTTCGGTATTCCAATGGCCTATGCCGCTATCTTGGATTACATTCCCCTTGAGGCATGGATTTTATTTGTGGGAAATATTTTTTGGGCTATTGCCTATGACACTGCTTATGCCATGGTTGATCGAGAGGATGATCTACGTTTAGGTTTACGTACTTCAGCCATTACTTTTGGGCAATATGATGTTACGTCGATAGCAATCAGTTACGCTATCTTGTTCATTAGTCAACTCTGGGTCGCCCAACTGGCTGACTTGAGTAATTATTTTTTAATTGGCTGGTTTGCAGCCTTAGCTTGTGCTGTATATCACATGAAGCTCATCTCGACTCGCAAAAGGGAGGAGTGCTTTCGAGCCTTCCGTCATAACAATTGGCTCGGCGGATTTTTATTTCTGGGGATAGTGCTCGGCTTAGCTCTGACTTAGCCCTTACCTAGCTCATCGCCCATGGCCTTACCACGCTGACTAGCTGCTTCAATCGCTTTTTCCAAAATCTCATTCCAGCCCTGTTGCTTCATTACATCTAGTGCTGCTGCAGTGGTTCCTCCTTTAGAGGTCACTCGCTCGCGCAGCACACCAGCGTGCTCATCAGAGTTATGTGCAAGCTGTGCAGCGCCTTCTAAGGTCGCATAGGCAAGCTTACGAGCATTGTCAGCATCTAGACCAAGCTTCTCTCCCGCGGATTGCATGGCTTCCAAAAAAGCAAAGACATAAGCTGGGCCACTACCAGATACGGCAGTCACTGCATCCATGAGCTTTTCTTCAGAAACCCAAATGCTTTGGCCTACCGCACTACAAATCGTTTCAGCAAGTTGACGATCATCGGCATTTACTGCAGCATCAGCAAATAAACCAGTGATACCTTTGCCAATTAATGCGGGTGTATTTGGCATGGCGCGCACGCAACGTGCATGATCTAGCCAACGACTCATATCCTTCAAACGAATACCCGCAGCAATACTTAGAATAAGTGGACCTGGAGCAGTTGCATGCTTGAGCTTGGAAGCTAAACCTTTGGCAACTACGTTAAAGTCTTGCGGCTTAATCGCCATTACCACAACATTATTTTTGGAAAAGTCAAAAGCAATTTGCTCTAAAGCGCCGATACCTTGAACTCCAAAATCTTCATATAGTTTTAAGGCAGTGACCGCGTTAGCTTCAACCACGGAGATCTGATTGGCTGAAAATCCGCTAGCGAGTAAACCACTTATCAAAGCACGACCCATATTGCCGCCTCCAATAAATGTGATGTGGGTATTTACCTTGTTTTGTGTGCTCATACAGTAATCTTATCGCGCTTCCCAAAAATAGCCGTTCCAACGCGAATCATGGTGCTACCTTCAGTAATCGCAGCCTCTAAATCATCAGACATACCCATAGAGAGGGTGTCGAAGAATAGATATCCAGGATCGCTGAAGTGTGTGGCCTGAATCTGCTTAAAGCACTCACGAACCCTTGCAAAAGCTTGTCGCTGATCACCTAGATCTTCGCTTGGGGCCGGAATCGCCATGAGCCCCCGCAAGGTGACATGCGGTAACTTGGCAATGGCATCACAAAGTATCTCGACATCAGCAAGAGGAACACCGCTTTTTGTCTCTTCTTCACTGACATTGACCTGAACACAAATCTGTAACTCAGCTAGATCTGGGAATTCTCCTCGCTGAGAAGATAGACGCTCAGCAATCTTAAGTCGGTCAATGCTTTGTACCCAATCAAAATGCTCAGCGACCTCTCTCGTTTTATTGCTTTGAAGTGGCCCAATGAAGTGCCATACCAACCAGGGGCGTAATTTAGCGAGCTGAAGAATCTTTTCAACACCTTCTTGTACATAGTTCTCGCCAAAGGCAGTTTGCCCCGCATGCATTGCCTCTTCCACTGATGCAGCTGGAAAGGTTTTACTAACTGCCAACAGTTCAATCTCTTCAGGTTCTCGCTTTGCAGCCAAAGCTGCGAGCTCAATACGCTCTCTCACTTCCATGAGCTTAACAACGATTGAATTCATTTGGCCTTAGCGTATGGTTTGCTAATGAGCTGATCAACGATTTCGATCCAATGGAGCACCGGCGTCTCCTCTTGTTGTAAATGGGTAATGCAGCCAATGTTTCCTGACACAATTACTTCGGCGCCAGATTCTTCACAGGCAGCATTTAAGTGATTTAGCTTATTCTTGCGCAATTGTTCAGAAAGTTCTGGTTGGGTTACTGAGTAGGTGCCAGCCGAACCACAGCAAAGGTGACTGTCGGTGCATAAACGCACGCCTACCCCAATACTACTTAAAAGTCCTTCTACCTTGCCACGAATTTGTTGGCCATGTTGCAAAGTGCAAGGTGGGTGGTACACCACACCTGGTTTTTGGTCTGTGCCTATCAGCTGAATTAATTCATTTTGAAGAACTGGCAAAATTTCAGAAATATCTTTGGTGAGGTCAGAGATTCTCTTTGCTTTGACTGCATAACTCGCATCATTGGCAAAGAGATGGCCATAATCCTTAACCATCACACCGCATCCAGAAGCAGTCATCACAATCGCCTCAACGCCGCTTTCAACGAAAGGCCACCAGGCGTCAATATTTTGCTTGGCGTTATCTAAGCCACCAGACTGATCATTTAAGTGATAACGCAAAGCACCACAGCATGTCGCATTAGGCGCACTAATTAATTGAATCTTGAGCGCATCTAAAACGCGCGCTGTTGCCGAATTAATATTTGGTAGCATTCCAGGCTGAACACAACCCTCCAAAATCAGCATTTTGCGATCGTGGGTTGATGCAGGTCTTGCGTATGGATCTGTCGATCTTGCTAAGCCTTTACCCTTAATCTCTGGAATCTTGCGTTTAATACCCTTTGGCATTAGTGGGCGCATCAAGCGACCCAATGTCATTGCAGAGTTAAACAAAGCAGGTTTAGTAAGCCCTTCTTTAAGAGCCCAGCGAGTAAGTCGTTCCCCAAAAGGGCGCTCTGGAGTATTTTCTTCTGCCCATTGACGGCCAATATCAACCAAGTTGCCATATTGCACTCCACTAGGACACGTACTCTCGCAATTGCGGCAAGTAAGACAGCGATCTAAGTGCAGGCGAGTCTTTTCTGTTGGAGCCTGGCCTTCTGCCATTTGTTTAATGAGATAAATGCGACCGCGTGGACCATCTAACTCATCACCCAGTAGTTGATAGGTTGGGCAGGTCGCTGTACAAAAACCACAGTGGACACATTTGCCCAAAATGCGAGCTGCTTCAATACCTTCAGGTGTATTGGCGAATTGAGGGGCGAGTTGAGTTTGCATAGAAATACTTACGGAAGACGTTTAGTGGCAAATACACCCGCTGGATCAAAGGCAGATCTCAGGCGCTCTTGTACTATTTCAAGGGCTTTGGAGTGAGCTTGTTCGGTGAGCAAGGTAAAACGTTGAAAAGCCGGGTCAAGATTGGCCCCTTGCTTAAAACGAGTAGCATGCCCACCATGACTCGATGCAATATTTTTAATGGCTGAAAATGTGGCTTCGTCCCCGGGCGCTTTGATCCAGCGCTGTTGGCCATGCCACTCCATGACAAGTTCATCAGCTGCATTTGGGATATCAATTTTTCCACATGCTGCAGGTAAGGCTAAACGATAGAGGGTTTGATCACCCGAAAGCTTGCTAAACGCTGAGAGTTGATGCTCTCGTAATTCATTCCAAAATGCTTCTGCAGTTTGGGGATCTACTTCGCTTGCCATTACTAACGAGCTCATGAGTGGAAGAGCGGCTTTCACTGCAGCAGCAGCTCCTGCTAAACGGATGCTGAGCTCACCATCTCCAGTTGGATTGCCAATCCAACAACTCGCTGATAGTGGCAGAGGCTGTCCCGCCCATTCATTCAAAATA